>JAAZNR010000859.1 GCA_012798155.1 Thermogutta sp.
AAGCGAAGCCCCCACACAGCCGTTTTCGCGCTGCTTCCACCGCCGGCTTGTCCGGCAGTGTCGGGTGGCTGGGGTCGTAGCGAAGCGGAGCCCCCAGCCGCGCGTCCTAGCAGCGCAGCCACCGCCGGCTGACGCCGGCGGCTCGCCTTAATAGTGCGGCCGCGTGGCTGGGGTCGTATGGGTGCCACCGCCGGCTTGTCTGGCAGTGTCGGGTGGCTGGGGTCGTAGCGAAGCGAAGCCCCCAGACAGCCGTTTTCGCGCTGCTTCCACCGGCGGCTCGTGTTGCCGGTGGTTCAGGCGCCGGACACGCAATCGGCGACGACGTCCGCACCCGCCGTGGCGCCGGTAATATACACGGCGGGCTGATTTCCCGTCCGCCGGCGGTATTCGGCACTGACCTTTTCGGCGAAGTCGGCCGCCGCGCCGGCCTCCACCAGGGCCACCGCACAGCCGCCGAAACCGGCCCCGGTCATGCGGGCGCCGTAACAGCCGGGTCCCGCCAAGGCGATCTCGACCATCGCGTTCAAGGCCTCGCTGGAGACCTCGTAGTCGTCGCGGAGACTGGCGTGGCTCTCGACCATCAGCCGGCCGAGCGTCTCGGTGTCGCCTTTTTCCATGGCTTGCGCGGCCAGGAGCGTGCGGGCGTTTTCGCTGACGACATGCCGCACGCGGCGGAATGTTACCGCGTCCAGCTCGCCCGCCCGAGCGGTGAGGTCGTCCAGGCTCAGATCGCGGAGGGCCTTCAGTCCGAATCGGGCGGCGGTCGATTCGCAGGCCTTCCGCCGCTCGTTGTAGGCGGAATCCGCCAGCCCCCGACGCGTGCCCGTGTCCAAAATCACCACCTTCACCCCTTGCGGCAAGGGCACGGGCCGGCACTCCAGGCCGCGGCAGTCGATGAGCAGGGCGTGGCCTTCCTTGCCGCAAGCGGAGATCAATTGGTCCATGATGCCGCACTGCACGCCTACCCAGCGATTCTCCGCTCGCTGGGCGGCGAGGGCCATCTTCACGGGGTCCCACGGGAGGTCGGAGGCGGCGGCGAAGGCCCGGGCGACGGCCACCTCCATGGCGGCGGAGGACGAAAGCCCCGCCCCGATCGGCACGTCCCCCAGCAGCACGCCCTCCCAACCGCGCAGGAAGAAGCCCTCTTCCCCAAGCGACCAGGCCGTGCCCTTGACGTACTCGATCGGGGCGTTCCCCTCACGGCGGAGGGCGTCCAGGTGGAATTCCCGCCACCGCGATTCCGCCGAGACGTACACGCGAACCCAGCGGTCAGCGCGGCGCCGCAGTCCGATCCAGACTGCGCGTTCGACGGCCATGGGCAGGACGAAACCCTCGTTGTAGTCGGTGTGTTCGCCGATCAGATTGACGCGGCCGGGTGCCCGAACCACCCAATCCGGACCCCCGCCCAACTGCTCCGAAAACAAGCGTTTTACCGCCGAGACGTCGATGCCCATATCGCGGCCTTTGCCCCGTTTCGGGGCCGGAAAATGCCGTACTGGCAGCCACTCGGAATGAATCGTTCATGGTGCCGGTCCCGCGCCGGGAGGTCAAGAAGGGGGCGGCCGCCGATCCTGCCGATCCTGCCGATTGTGCGGACGAAGACGGGCCATTACCGCGAAGCCGGGCACGCCTGGGCGACTGGGGGCTTCGACCCCGGCCACCCCCTGGAAGGCCGTCTCGTTTCGGCGCTGGGACTGAATCCACGCCGGGTGGCTGAATCCACCTCGGGTGGCTGAATCCACCTCGGGTGGCTGGGGACGGAGCGGAGCGCAGCCCCCAGACGCCCCCGTCTTGGCGACGGTTCCACCGCCGGCTCACGCCGGCGGCTCGTGTCAATAGCGCGGCCGGCCGGCTGAATCCACGCCGGGTGGCTGAATCCACCCCGGGTGGCTGGGGTCGTAGCGAAGCGAAGCCCCCAGCCCGTCATGACGCCCCGTAGCCGCCGGCCGCCCTCTCGCCGGCAAGAACGTGACCTATAACCTATAGTTTCGGTAGACGTTCGGCTTGCGTCCGGCATGATGCCTTGGCGAGGGAACCGGAAACCCGCTCTTGGGAGGAGAGCGATAGCGAGGACCACGGATCGGCCGAGTGACCAAGCTCCCTTTGAAACTCCCGGGCGAGGTTCAGCCATGCCGAAAGGCTCGATCATGGTGGTCGACGATTGCGAGATCAATCGCGATATCTTGATGGAACTGTTGAGCGGAGATTTCGAGGTCACCGCCTTCGCCGGCGGCGAGGAATGCCTTCAGCATCTCGTCGCGGTCGCTCCCGACATCGTCCTGCTGGACATCATGATGCCGGGCATCGACGGCTACGAAACCTGCCGCCGCATCAAGAAAAGCCCCATCGGTGAGTTCACCCAGGTCGTGCTGGTCAGCGGCAAAGGCTCATCCGCCGAGCGTCTGGCGGGCTACGAGGCCGGGGCCGACGACTACATCGTCAAGCCCTTCTCGCATGACGAGCTGCTCGCCAAGATCCGCGTGTTGCTCCACTTGCGGCACCTGATGGAAAAGCTTTGGGATGCCAATGCTCGCATTCAAGAGTTCAACGAAAAGCTGGAAAAACTCGTAGCGGATCGCACGCAGGAGGTCCTGGAGACGCAGGACATAACCATCACGGCCTTGGCCCGACTGGCCGATTCCCGCGACCCTGAGACCGGCGACCACATCACGCGGATGCGGCATTACTCGCGCATTCTCGCCGCCGAAATCACCGCCGTGCTTCCGCGGGCCGGGCTGGGGTCCAAGTTCGCCGATGAAATCTACCGCGCCGCCCCTCTCCACGACATCGGCAAGGTCGGCATCCCGGACTCCATACTCCTCAAGCCGGGCAAGCTGACGGTGCAAGAGTTCGAGGTCATGAAGCGCCACACGATCATCGGATACGAAACGCTCCGGGAAGCGGCGGGAGGGAAGCTGGAGGGGTGCTTCTTGAACACGGCGGCGGAAATCGCCCGGCACCACCACGAGCGCTGGGACGGCCGGGGCTATCCCGACGGGCTGAAGGGCGAAGCCATCCCGCTCTCCGCCCGGATCGTGGCGGTGGCCGACGTCTTCGATGCCTTGACCTCCAAGCGGGTTTACAAAGACGCGATCCCGCCCGAGGACGCCGCCCGATTCATCGAGCGCGAGGCCGGCCGCCACTTCGACCCCCTCGCCGTCGAGGCCTTTCGCCGTTGCTGGGACGAACAGCTCGCCTGCTATCACCGGCATCACATCGGCGAGGCCGCGGCCGGCGCCGGCCCCGAGCTGCGTACCGCCGAACCGGCCGGGCCGAGTCCTTTCCCCGGCTATCCGCCCGCCGACCAGGGCGATTGGCCCCAGCCTGTCCCGCTCGTCAGCGCCCCTTCCATTTGAGCGGCGGCCCCACCGCCGGCTTACGCCGGCGGCTCCAGTTTGTGCTGCACTATGCCCCCGCCGGCGGCTCGTGGAACGGATGCGAAACGCAAACGTCCTGCACGACGCGCGAGCGCGAGCCGCTAGCGTGAGCTAGCGGTGGAACGCTACCCACGATTGCAACGTTCTCGCGCCGCTTCCCCCGCCGGCTTACGCCGGCGGCTCATGTTTGTGCTGCGCTATGCCACCGCCGGCGGCTCGAGTTGTGTCGTGCGCTTCCCCCGCCGGCTTACGCCTGAGGTCGATCGTGTGGGTCATGTTGGTCGGGTGGCTGGGGACGGAGCGGAGCGCAGCCCCCAGACGCCTGTCTTCACGTCCCTGTTTCCACCGCCGGCGGTTCGTGTTGCCGGGTCGGGCTTCGCATCCATGGAGGGCCGCGCTCCGTCGTGGCGGCGTGTTCAAGGAAACGGATCACCCGGCGGACGCGGCGGAGCCTGCCCCTCCAAGCTCATCGCGAGCGGGGGTTGCCGTCGTCGCCGCAAACCTTCAGAATAGCCTTTCCAGGCTCTGCCTGAGGGCAACAGCCGAGTTCGAATCGGTAAATCGTCCCCGGTAGGTTCCTATCACCCTTACGCGAGCAAGAGGTCCCCGCCATGCCAACGGAACCCCGCGTTCTCTTGTCGGGCTTCGCGGACGAAGCCGCGGTCAACAAGACGGCGGAGGAGCAGTTCGTGGCCTTCGCGGCCTTGGGCCTGCAATACTACAGCATCCGCTTCATCGACCTGGGCGGCGGCGTCAAGAACGCGATGAAGCTCTCGCCCGAGGAATTGAGCACCGTCAAGAGGCTCCAGGGCGACTTCGGCCTCCGCGTGTCGTCCTTGGGGTCGCCCATCGGAAAGATCAAACTCCGCGACGAGGAAGACGGCACGAAGAACGCCTACATCCCGTTCGATCGCTATCTTGCCGAGGACGTGGCCCGGGCGTGCGAGCCGGCCGCATTCCTCGAAACCAAACTCATCCGCGGATTCTCCTTCTATCACCCCAAGGGGACGGACCCCGAACCGTACGTCAGCGAAGTGGTCGATCGGCTGGGGCGGATCGCCGATCGCTGCGCCCAATCCGGCCTGATCTTCGGCCTGGAGGTGGAGGCCAATCTGGTGGGTCAGAATGGGCACATCCTGGCCGAGATTCATCGTCGCCTGGCGCACCCCAACCTGGTCCTCGTCTTCGACGGCGCGAATCTGGTCGTGCAAGGATACACGCCGGGCGAGATCTACGAACAATATCTGGCGATGAAGCCCGGCCTGGGGTGGCTGCACATCAAGGACTATCGCCGACCCCAGCGCGAAGCCAAGGGCGGACACGTGGACGAGGACATGCTCAAAAACTTCGTGCCGGCGCACCTGGGGGACAGCGGGCACGAAGTCATCCTCCGCGATTTCGCGCGGTACTTGCCCGAGCTGCAATCGCGACTGGCCGAGCGCGGCGTGCCGGGGGTCTTTTTGGATTTGGAACCGCACGTCAAAGGGGGCGGCCAATTCGGCGGCTTCAGCGGCCCCGACGGCATGGGCGTCGCCCTCCGCGGCCTGTGCCGGGTGCTGGACTACGTGGGAATCCGCTATCACCTGCGGGACTTCGACGACCTCCGCGCGGCGAGGGGATTCTGATCCCGTCGGCCGACCGATTGCCCCGTTCGCCGATCTCCTTTGCGCGGAAAAAAAGCCGGATCGGCGAACACCGACCCGGCTGGCTTTCTGAATCGGGAACCGCGATCGCGTCCGCGGCCGAGACCGAGGAGCCGTCACGTGGCGAACGGATTTTCGTCGGCGGCCGGCGCGGCCGGGGGAGCCTCGGGGGCCGGCGGAGCAGCCGCGGGAGCCGCCGGTTCGCTGGGCGGCATCGGCTCGGCCGGGGCGGCGGGCTGCGTGGGTTCCGGCGCGAACGGGCTCGCGGCAGGGGCGGGCGCCTCAGGGGCCGGCGGAGCGGCCGGAGCCGGAGGAGCAGCCTCAGGGGCCGGCGGAGCGGCTGGAGCCGGAGGAGCAGCCTCGGGGGCGGGCGGAGCGGCTGGAGCCGGAGGAGCAGCCTCGGGGGCGGGCGGAGCGGCCGGGGCAGGAGGCGTGCTCGGGGCGGCCTCGGGAGCGGCGGGAACCGCAGGGGCGGCCGGCGCCGCCGGAGCCGCGGGAGCGGACCCGCCCGTCTCGGGCAAACCTACCGCCGGGGCCGATTGATCAAGCACCCGCGCCTCTTCACGCTTCATCTCCTCGTATCGCGCCCGGCGGACCTTCTCCGCCTCCGCCATGGCGTGCAGCCGGGCATCCGCGCGATACTCCTCGATCATCAGACGCGTTGGCCCCTGAATCCGCTCCAATGCCCTGCCGACCGAAAAAATCTGCGTCGTGTCCTGCATCTCCAGCCTGGCCCCCTGCTGGAAGTCATCCCGGGCCTCATCCTCTCGACCCAGGTTCAGATAGGTCAGGCCGCGGAAATAGTAGCAGCGGGGATCGTCGCTCCCATTCTCGATGGCCTTGTTGAGGTACTGGAATGCGCCGGCGTAGTCCCGCGCGAAGTAGCGGTGGACGCCCCTCCCGTAGAAATGCGCCAAAATGGCGTCCTGTGCCAACGCGGAAGCGGCACACAGAACAAGCCCCCCTGCAATGACCAGCAGCAATTTCCGCACCATGGAGTGGACTCCTAAAGGCCTGACGGAGCAAATCGGAGGATGAAACCGGACCAGACCTCCCTGTCGCGCCGGCCGTGCCATACCGCAAAGCCCAACCACCGGATCGAACGGCATCCCTCGGCCGCCCATTCGCGAGGATCCGGGTCAGGATGAGACCTAATTTCCCAGGTAGCAAACCGGACTTACGATAACGGTCATAATAGTTGCACAGGATGCGGATTTCAAGCAAAGGCCGCGCTATCGCCAAAAAAGGATGTTTCGGCAAGATAAGCCGGGAAGCAACCGTTGACGCGGACTACCCCAATTCGCTCGGTGAAGCCCGCGAAAATGGGGCCGACCGCTTGGGGCCTGAATGGGCCGGGCGGCCGGGGAAAAACCTGCGTGGCTGCGGTCGTAGCGTAGCGTACCCCCCAGTCGCCCGTCTTTGCGGCGATCGCACCACCGGCTCATGGCGTCGAGTTCTCCAGGCACGCTCACGCCTCTGCCCGGTCTGCTTTTGAAACGCGGAGAGGCAGAGGCTTTTCTTGAAACGCAGAGGGCGCGGAGGACGCGGAGAAAGAAGAAGAATCGGTATAGCCGGAACTCTCTCGTCTCAGCCTCCTCTGAGGTCTCGGCGTTCTCTGCGTTCTCTGCGTTTCCGTCTTTATCATTGTCTCTGCGTTTCCATCTTTCATTACCGAAAGCCGAATACGTTCCGATTCCGGCCGTGCGGCTGGGGCGAATCCGCCGGTCCCGCGCATCCGGCCACGACGGAGCGCGGCCCTCCAATTCCCGCCGCGTTCCCGTGTGGAGGGACGCCCTCCATCGCATCCTTATTGAGGGTGTCCGCGAATGGAGCAGCCGTAACCCCTTGTTTTCGATGGTTTTCGGACATTCGGGCGCACGGTTTCGCTCGCCTGCGCGGCCGGCAACATGGGAAGGCTGCGGGATTTAATTCCCTGACACCGTCAGGTAATTCAAAAGTTGTGCTTTTTCAACCGCGGTGAGTTGCCTTGCCGGCCTTCAGCTCTCTTGATGCCCTTGAGTTCCACAATCATCTTCCTTCAAAATCAATTCGCGTTCATTCGCGTGCATTGGCGGACGTCTCTTCGTGGTTAACCGCGAAGGGACGCGAATCCACGCGAATGCTGGAAGGGGGGAAGATCATCCTTTTCCACTCTAATCTCGGTCCGCCTTCCACTCCAGCTTCGGACTCCCGAAATTGAACGACATGCCGAGCGGTTTGTCGGCCGCCTTTATCATGGTTGACAACGGGCCTCCGCCGGGGTATCCCATAGTCGTTCGCTTCCACCGGAGAAGTCGAATTCGACACGATACCCAATCGGGAGACCGCATCATGGGGAACGCACTCCGACGTATCCCGGCCGCCTCGGCCTTCGCCCGCAGGCTCGC
>JAAZNR010000119.1 GCA_012798155.1 Thermogutta sp.
ATCGCCTCCGCTCGGAATGAATCGCCGGCCGACCTTCGTGCGAGTTGTCCCCCGCTCGGATTGTGCTTTTCTCCACCCCCCGGCTCACGCCGGCGGCTCATGTTTCGGCGCGCATCCACCACCGGCTTACGCCGGCGGCTCGTGGAACCGATGCAAAACGCAAAGGTGCTGCGTAACGCGCGAGCGCGAGCCGCTAGCGTGAGCTAGCGGTGAACCGCTACCCAAGATTGCAACCTTCACGCAGTGCTTCCCCCACCGGCCGGGTGGCTGGGGTCGGCCGGGTGGCTGGGGACGGCCGGGTGGCTGGGGTCGGCCGGGTGGCTGGGGTCGGAGCGAAGCGCCGGGTGGCTGGGGTCGGAGCGAAGCGCAGCCCCCAGCCGGCTATTCTCGCGGCGCTTCCACCGCCGGCTCACGCCGGCGGCTCGTGTTGATAGCGCGTTCCCCACCGCCGGCTTGCGCTGGCCGCTGGGGGAGGCGTGCGCTACAATTCGCGAGATCGCCCGGCGGCGTGAGCCGGCGACGCAGGTTTTCAACAATTGGGAGTCTTTCGGCATGGAAACGCGGTTCTTGGGAAACACCGGTTTGCGGGTGTCGACGCTGTGCCTGGGCACGATGACCTTCGGCAAGAGCCAGTTCGGCCTGGGGGATCTGGACTTGCCCGCCGTGAAGGAGATGGTCTTCGCCTCGCTCGACGCCGGGATCAACTTTATCGATACGGCCGACATGTACTCCTTCGGCGAATCGGAAGACCTCTTGGGCCAGGCCTTGCAGGGGGTGCGCAAGGATGTCGTCGTGGCGACCAAGGTCCGTTCGCGGATGAGCGACAAGCCGAACGACGTCGGGGCCTCGCGGCATCACATTCTGGACTCCGTCGATGCCAGTTTGAGGCGTCTCCGCACGGACCATATCGACCTTTATCAAATCCACGTCTGGGATCCGGTCACGCCGCTGGAGGAGACGTTGCGGGCGCTGGACGATCTGGTCCGTTGGGGCAAAGTCCGCTATATCGGGGCCTCCAACTTCGCGGCCTGGCAGTTGATGAAGGCCCTGTGGGTCTCGGACAAGAACGGCTGGGTCGGCTTCGCCTCCCTGCAACCGCTGTACAACCTGGCGTTTCGCGATCTGGAAACGGAGCTGGTGCCGCTGTGCCTGGATCAGAAGCTGGCGATTCTCCCCTGGAGTCCCTTGGCGTCCGGTTATCTGTCGGGCAAATATGACCGGAACCGGCCCCGGCCCGCCAGTGCGCGGATCGACGGCCCGATGGGCCAGTTTCTGCCCGCCGATTGGGATCGCATCTACAATATCGTGGACGTCTTGAAGGAGATCGCCTCCGGCCACGGCGTGACGCCCGGCGCCGTCGCCCTGGCCTGGCTGCTGCACAAGCCGGGCGTGACCTCGGTGATTTTGGGGGTCCGCACGATGGAGCAATTGCGGCAGAATCTGGCCGCGGCGGACGTCAAGCTGTCCGCGGAGGAAATGGCGAGACTCGACGCCGTCAGCGCAACGCCCGTCCCGTACCCCCAATGGATGATTCAACGATACGGGACCGACCGCTAGCATTCGCGGCGGGCAAACAGGGTCGGCCGATTCCGTTCCGGTCCCCTTCATCCCCGTGTGCCGTGCTCATGTGCGGTTTCGCGAGGAAATGTTTCGTGAGTAGATAACGGTCGGGCCGGTTCTGTCCCTTCCCGGCCAAGGACGAGTGTTTTTTGCCGGCCGCGGCGATACAATCGAGAATGGTCGCGGCGGTCTTTCTCGCGGTCGATTTCCCTTACCATTTCCAACTTTTTTGAGGGAGGTTGTCATGAGCCTTGTATCCCGACGATCTTTCTTGGCCGGCGCGGCGGCCGGCGGTCTGGCTGTTTTGGGCCGGCGAGCGGGCGTCTGGGCCGATCCGCACAAGCCGACCCTGAAAAGCGGGACCGACATGGTGACGCTGGGACGTACCGGCATCAAGACCTCGGTGCTCGGCATCGGTACCGGCACCGTGGGCGGCAGCGAACAGCGGGCGATGGGCACGGACAAGTTCACCGCCATGGTCCGCGCCGCGCTGGAGCGGGGCATCCATTACATCGACACCGCCGACAACTATCATACCCATGTCTTCGTCCAGCTCGCCCTCCAGGGCGTGCCGCGGGAGAAGTACTTCATCCAGACCAAGACCCCCGCGAAGACCGCCGAAGTGGCCCGCGCCGATATCGAGCGGTTCCGCCGCGAGCTGCGCGTGGATTACCTCGATACCGTCTTGATGCACTGCATGACCTCGGGTGACTGGCCCGTCAAGATGCGCCCGGTGATGGACGTCCTTTACGAAGAAAAGCAAAAGGGCAGAATCAAGGCGGTCGGCGTCTCTTGTCACGGCTGGGACCCCTTGGCCGCTTCGGTCGAGACCGATTGGTGCGACGTGCAGCTCGTGCGGATCAACCCCTTCGGCCTGAAGATGGACGGTAAACCGGAGGACGTGGCCGCCGCCGTGAAGAAGATGCACGACGCGGGCCGCGGCATCATCGGCATGAAGATCTACGGCGAAACCGGCCTCCAGTCCCGCGAACAACGGCTCCAGTCGCTCAAGTGGGTGCTCGGCCTGGGTTGCGTGGACTGCTTCACGATCGGATTCAGCAAGATCGAGCAGATCGACGAGACCCTGGAATTGATCGCCGAGGCCCTGGCGTAGCCCATCCGCGGGGACAGGGGCATCACCGGCTTGCGCTGCCGGATCGTGTTTCGGCGCGATAACACCACCAGCTTACGCTGGTGGCTCATCGAACTGATGCAAAAAGCAAAGGTGCTGCGCAACGCGCGAGCGCGAGCCGCCGCCGGCCGGGTGGCTGGGGTCGGAGCGAAGCGCAGCCCCCAGCCGGTACGTTTCGCGGCGCTTCCACCACCAGCTTACG
>JAAZNR010000860.1 GCA_012798155.1 Thermogutta sp.
AGCTTCCAGGAGACCATCGAGCAGACGGAACGGGAGCTTCTGGAGGCGGCGCTGAGGGAGGCGGGAGGGAATAAATCGGCGGCCGCGGCGGCCCTGGGCATGAAACCCTCCACCTTCCGCGATAAACTGGCCAAGTACGGCCTGGGGTAGACGAGGAGGCGGCCGCGGCGAGCACGGTGTCGGTCTCCCCACGCAAACGATCCGTCCGCCGCCGATTGCGCACGCCGGGCGGCCCTCGCTCGGATGACTGACACGCGAGTCGCCGGCGTCGGCCGGCGGTGGGAAGAGCGGGGAACCGCATGAGCCTTTCAGACCCTTTGAAGATCGATCCGGAGGAGCGATTTCCTCGCTTGGCGCGCGCCCCGATCGTCGAGGCCGTCATTCATTGGCAAGCCCGGGCCGAAGCCGCCCTGGATCGCGAGGCTCTGGAGGCCTATTTGAGGGAGCGACTGCCGGAATATCCGCTTCTACGACCGCAGCATGAGGTGCGGCTGGAGCACGAACTCGGCCCGTCCGCCTCCGCCATTCGGCGATCCGAATCTTGGCAAGGCTTCCGGTTGTTCTCGAAGGATGAAAGACAAGTGGCGCAATTCACGCGAAACGGCTTCGTGTTCAGCCGGCTGGCGCCCTACGAAGGCTGGGACTCTTTCGCGGAAGAGGCCAAGCGGCTGTACCGTATCCACGCCGAAATCGCGAAGCCTTCCGAGATCGAACGGTTGGGAGTTCGCTTCATCAACCGAATCGTGCCGTTCGATCCGGATTCCGCGGCCGACTACCTCACCGTCCCGCCGTCCTCTCCCCAGGCGTTCCGCCTTCCCATTCGCGAGTTTCTGCACCAGAGTCTTTTTGACGTCCCGAACCACCCTTACAATCTTAACGTAGTTCAGACCGTCCAACCCGCCCCGATGCCGCACGCGGAGGGAATGGCTCTCATTCTCGACATCGACGTGTTTACGACGAAGCCGCTCGATTTGAACGAAAATACCCTGGATCAAGGGCTGACGGAAATGCGATGGCTGAAGAACAAGGCGTTCTTCACCTTGGTCACCGACAAAGTGCGGGAGCGGTGCAACCGGCCCGAGCCATGAGCGATGCAATTTCGGCCTGCGGTTTCAGCGATGAGGCGGAGTACGTCGAGAAGACGGCCGCCGGGAGACGGCGTGCTTTGCACCAGTCGTCGGCTTTGGGGATGGAGAGCGTCCTCCGCGACGAACTGGCCGAGGTTTGGCAGGAGTGCTCCAAGCCCAACTGGGACGGCTACGGCGCAGTTGCGGTCCGGGAAAGAACCTACCGTAATGCGGAACGGTTTCTTCTCGCTTTGCCTTTGGGAACGCGAGCGCCGTCCGTGGGCGCCGAGCCTGACGGTCAGATCACCTTCGAATGGCGTCATTCGCGGAGGCGTATCCTGTCGGTCAGCGTGAGTCCCGAAGATGAATTGCACTATGCGGCTCTGCTGGGTCCGAGTCGGACTTGCGGGACGGAGCCGTTCTTCGGCGAGGTGCCGAGGCTGATACGCGAACTCATCGGGCGGGTGTACGATGTTGAATCCGTCTGATGTTCCCGACGTAGATCCGCACGAGCTGTTGTCACGCTTTGTTCTAACGCAGAGACATATCAACCGGCAAAGCGGGACGCTCAAGGCCGACGCCTTCGTGCCGCATCCGCATGACTCGTTGTCCGTGACGCGGCATCTGCAAGCCACCGAAAGCGAAATCTGGGGGATCGGCGCACGCGTCGCGAGTGAGCGAGGGAAAACGCTCTACGGCCGGGGTGATGTCATGGCGGCAAGCTACGCCGCGCAAAAGCTACGCTGCCTCAAGGACCCCGTTCCGGGGAACCCCAATCACGTGAATGTTTGCGGTTGGCCCCTTAACGACAAGGCGGCACAAAAGTTGATTGCCATGGAAATCGCGGCGGTGGCCATGTTCGTGGCGCGGCGGGCGGGGTAGAGTCCGAAAACCACGCCGATCGCCACCGCGATGCCGAAGGCCGGCGGCAAGGACGCCGGCCGAGAGTGTCGATCGGGCAACGGCCGGCCATCGTTATCGGCCGGCAGCATTTGTGCTCGTGCCCGAACATGTTCACCAGTCTGGCGGCCGAGTTTCTCGATGGCGGCGTCTAGCCGGACCCCGCACTGCCGGACAAGCCGGCAGTGGCACCCGTGCGGAGAACGCAGAGTTGCGGCCGCCAATTGCTCCTCCGCGTCCTCTGCGCCCTCTGCGTTTCAAAAGCGCCCTCTGCGTTTCAAAAACAGCCTCCGCGCCTCCGCCTTGCAATGACAGATCGGACAGGCGCGTGAACGGGTATCAGTGCTGAAATAGGCACGAAAAAGGGTCGCGTGGCATGGGCTGTCACGCGACCCGGTGAAGGGTGGCTGAGGGGACTCGAACCCCCAACGTCCAGATCCACAGTCTATGAGCACACCGTCATAAGTGCCGTTAAGCACGGGAGTTACGGAACTGCCAATAGTCGGCTTACATCGTAGCTTACATCGGAAAACGCGCGAGCGTCGTTTTTCGACCCAAAGGGGGGGAAGCGGTGACGGTGTTTCAAGGTTCTGGAACGAGGGGTGAATCATGGGTTGGGAAATCGCGTTGCGGTGCGGAAAGAACGTTCTTTGGGTGGACCGGCACGCGCCCGAGGGGACCGCGTGGGCGATAGGCGGTACCGTGGACGGTGCGGCGGTCGAACCGTCGGGGCCGGTGTACCGATCCCGCAAGGCGGCCGTGGCGGCGCTGCTGGACTGCGCGGCAATCCGAAAGCGGACGGCTGCCGCCGAGGCCGACGGCACGGATGACGTGCCGTTCGCTGATTGACGTGAATCGGCTTCGGCGGACGTTGACGGTCGGCGGGTCGGTGATAGTCTGAAAAGTAGTCGCGGGGGCTAGGGAACTCGAGCCTGAACCCCGTTCGACCCAACGGATCGCCCCCGCGTTTCTTTGCTGGGTCGTCTTCTCGCGTGAGAGGGTCATCACGTGTCTGAACTGCCGCATCGCGATCTTGCCGTTTACGACGCATTGTTGAAAGCGTTGCTGAGTCTTCGGGCTTTAGGCTATGGTCCGACGGATACGCCAACCGATCGGATTGCTTTGGCGAAGTGTTTTCGGGAACTCTGGGATGACCAAGATCGGCTGGCTGTTTCGGCCGATCCGCCCTGGCGGCGTTATCCGATGGTGGAGATTGAAGGTAAGGGTCTAGGCTGGTGGACCGAGTCGGCGTTGCGGCTGGTCTATCGCGCCACGCGGCAATTGGCCCTGCTAGGCTACCCCCGGTATAGGCAAACACTGGAAGCGGATGCGGCGAAACGTGCCCAAGAGTGGTTGCAAGGGGTCTTCAAGGCGGGTCCGGACTTGAACGGGTTGTCGTGGAACGTCGAGCGGGAGCGAGACGCCTTGCAACGGTTGCTGGGGGCCGAAGCGGCCGGCACCCCCGTCCAAGTGGAAATTAAACCGGACTCGAGGCCCAAGAGGCGGGGAGCGGGCGGGCGGCCGAGGGTGTCGAAAGATGAAGCTCGCTGGCGGCAGCAAGTTCTAAGGGACTGGATAGAGGCCAAATCCGCCGGCGTGGATTTGAAAACGTTCGCGAATCAGTACAGC
>JAAZNR010000861.1 GCA_012798155.1 Thermogutta sp.
GAACGCGGCACCCTCGCCGCGCCCCATCTCCATTATGCCTCAGTCGGGCAAAGACTTCTCCATCCCACGCCGGCCCGCGACGGGCGGCAGGGACCGGCTCAGACCGTCTCCGGCACCACGAACGGGGGGCGATAGTTCCGCGTCAAAAGCCGGTCGGCCGCCGCGTTGTCGATGAAGCGTTCCCGGCCGGGATCGAAGGCCAACTTCGGACCCACGGTGCACTTCATGGCGGCTAAGTCCACGCCCAGGGCGCCCGCCAAGTGCTCCTCCAGGGCCTTCCAAGAGGCGGCCGCCGTCTCGTTGTCGGGCAGGGCCTTGGCGGCGTCGGCGAAGGAGGCCTCCGTGCCCAGCCGATAGGAAATGTTCCCCAAGTGGCACAGGGCCGACGAGTAATGCGCGACCTCGATGTCGGCGTGCAACTCTTCGACCTTGCGGCTGCGGACGCAGGCGATGAAGTTCTCGAACTGATCGCCCGGCCCCATGGCGACGTCGATCTTCTCCAGCTCCTCGGGCTGATCTTTACCGTTGGGATAGAACTTGCCGCCGCGGATCACGCCTTCGGTCAGGTAGAATTCGTTGTCCACCCTGGGATCGAACTTCTTGCCGCCGGGGCCTTTCTTGCCGACCAGGCCCAGCACCTCGAACAGCAAGAGGACGTCGCCGAAGCCCATCACGGTGACTTGCATGTTGGGGGTTTGGCCCTGGTCCTTCCAGCCGTGGTCGGGTTCATCGACGTACCGCCCGCCCGCGCTGATGACCCAATCGGGGAGCGTGGCGCCGGGGATGGCCCAGCGGGCGATGTCCATCTGGTGGACGCCCTGGTTGCCGATCTCGCCGTTGCCGGTCTCCCAGAACCAATGCCAGTTGTAGTGCACCAGGTTGCCGTTGAACGGCATTTCGGGGGCGGGACCGAGCCAGAGGTTGTAATCCAGCTCCGGGGGCGGGTCGGTGTCGGGCTTGAAGCCGATGCTCCAGCGCGGCTTGCTGGAATAGCCCTTGGAGATCAGCAGCTTGCCGTATTTGCCCGAGGCGACGGCCGCCACCTGCCTGGCCCAACCGGCGCTGGAGCGGCTTTGCGTGCCGTGCTGGACGATGCGGCCGTACTTGCGGGCGGCCTCCACGCACTTGCGGCCCTCGAAGACGTTGTGGCTGCACGGCTTTTCCACGTACACGTCCTTCTCCGCCTGGCAGGCCCAAATCGTTATCAAGGAATGCCAGTGGTTGCAGGTGGCGACGGAGACGGCATCGAGGTCCTTGTCCTCCAGGGCCCGGCGGATGTCCTGCACGCACTTGGGCGTGTTGCCGCCGCGCTTTCGCACTTGCTCGCTCCGCTTGGCGAAAAGCCGGCTGTCGGGGTCGATGAGGTAGGTCACCTGCACATCGGGCATGGCGGCGAAGGCGTCGATATGGTTGCCGCCTCGCCCGTTGATCCCCGCCACCCCCACGCGGATCGTTTCGTTGGCGCCCAGCACGCGGCGGCGGGAATCGGAGATCACGAAGGTGAAGGCGGCTCCGGCGGCCGCCGTCTTCAGGAAGGTACGGCGATTGGGACGGGTCATGGCTTTTTCCTCGCAGTGAATGGGGGGCACGCTGAGCCGATATTCCCGGAGGGCGACGACCGATCGGCCGAAACGAGCGGCCGTCGCCTCGTCCAACGACGGCTCCATTCAAACACAACGCGACCTGAAATGCAACGCCCGAGACAGGGATTGCCGCTGCCGCCGCCGGCCGGGTGGCTGGGGTCGTAGCGCAGCGCAGCCCCCAGACGCCGGCTTTCGCAGCGATTCCACCGCCAGCTCACGCCGACGGGTGGCTGGGGTCGTAGCGCAGCGCAGCCCCCAGACGCCCCCTTTCGCAGTGCTTCCACCGCCGGCTCACGCCGGCGGCTCGGCCGGGGAGCCGCGGCTTCCGTTGACCCGCCGGGGCGTACTTCTATAATCAAAGCACCGGAAGGGATTGGGGACGGGTAGGACGTGTCTCGTCCAATCGCGGAGTCTTAGGAATAAGGGATAAGGACGGTTTGA
>JAAZNR010000862.1 GCA_012798155.1 Thermogutta sp.
GAGAACGCCGGTTTGAAAACGCCCGCTTGGGAACGCCCGCTTGAGAACGTTCTTGGCGTCCCGCGCGGCTTTGCCGGCGGTCGAAGTCGGCGAGACTGCGGGAGGTCGCGGAATCCGCCTTGCGATTCCTTTCGTCATCGGGTATTCCTTGGCCCACGCCGTGAATGGAAAGCGGCGGCCGCGCCGCGCCCTTGCGCCCGGCTTCGGCCGCGCTTTGCCCGCCGGGGCGAGATTGCCCAATCGCTGTCGCCCGGCGAATCGAGCGGGGCGTGCGGCACGTGCGGCAAAGGAATACGCAAATACGCAAAGGATGCGGCAAAGGGATACGCAAAGGAACACAAGGAATACAAAGGGATACGATGAAAGGCCCCATTTCGCGGAGAGCGACGTTCCGGCGTGTTCGTATTTCCTGGACGCACTCCGCCGCGCCGACGTTGCCTGGAGGGACGCGCTCCGCCCTGCCGGGGTTGGCAGGAGGGGAATGCTCCGCCGTGTCGGGAGGTGCTGGAAGGACGCGCTTCGCCGTGCCCGCCTTTCGGCCCTGACGGAGCAGGCCCTGCCCGGGCCTAGCCGACCCATTCCCGAACACCTTCGATATTCGAATAACTGGGAAGGCCGCGTAGCCGGTGCAAACGAACCACGCCCGACACTTCTCGAAACGGTACGCCGCGCGAAGGGAGAGGAAGCCGATCGCGCGCCGATTCGGCGGTGCGTTCGGCGGCCGCGTTTGGCTTGCGGCCCTGGCGGTCGCAGCGGCGGCGGTCGCGGTTTCGGCGCAAGAGGCCCCGCCCGCGGCCTTGCCGGCGGTAGCGGCCGCGCCCGTCGCTCCCGGCAATGAGGAACTGGTAACCGAGGTTCGCATCGTGGGGGCCAAGGGGATTCCCCGCGAAAAGTTTCTGCCCTCCGTCAAGACCCGCGCCGGCCGACCTTTCAATCCGGATTTGCTCGAAGAAGACGTGCGGCAATTGCATCGCAGCGGGCTATTCCTGGAGGTCAAGACCTACACCCCGGAGGTGCCCGGCGGAAGGCTCGTGGTGTTCGAGGTCCTCCCGCGGCCCCTGCTCCATTACGTGACCTATGCGGGGAATCGGGCGTTCGACGCCAAACGGCTGGCCAAGGAAACCGGACTCCAACCCGGCGATCCCCTCGACAATTGGCAGGTGGAGGAGGGCCGGCGACGCATCTTGGAGCTGTACCATACCAAGGGCTTTCCGGACGCCTCGGTGACGATCATCGAGGGCAATCAGCCGCAAGACCGCGGCGCCGTCTTTTTGATCAACGAAGGCCGCCGCCAACGGGTCGGCTGGACGGATTTCGTCGGCAACAGCATCGCCTCCGATGCCCGGCTCCGCACGCAGGTCCAGACCAAGCCCGGCTGGTTCTGGTTCCTCGGCGGCCTGTTCAACCGCGAGACGCTGGACGGCGACGTGGAGCGGCTGACGGCCTACTATCGCGGCCTGGGGTTTTTCCGGGCCCGCGTGGGGCGGGAAATCGACGTGCGGCCCGACCCCTTCGATTCCGATCGGGAATGGGTCGCCGTGACGTTCGTCATCGACGAAGGTCCGCGTTACCGCATCCGCAACCTGGCCTTCTTCGGAAACGAGAAGATTCCCCTGGAGAAGCTTCAGGAGGACCTGGAGCTGAAGTCCGGCGACTATTTCGATCAGAACAAGTTGCAATTGGACATCTCCGGATTGCAAGACAAGTACGGGGCGATCGGCCACGTCTTCGCCGACGTGGAGGTCGATCCGCGGTTCCTGGAGGAGCCGGGGATGCTGGACCTCGTCTATCGCATCGACGAGGGCCGGCAATA
>JAAZNR010000863.1 GCA_012798155.1 Thermogutta sp.
GGGACGGCGGCCTCCAGGTCCGCGATCCGCCGCGAAACGAACCGTTGCCGGATACGAAAGATTTGCGGAAACTCGACCTGCGGCATCGCTGGTTCCTTGATTGCGTGAGACCGGCCGGCCCGTGCGGACCCCCGCCCTGTTTCCCGACTCGCCGGACGACCGCCAAGAGGCGAATGGTGTGCCGATCCCCTATTGTACGCCGATACGCGGAAAGCTTCATGGCAAGCGGCCGCGCGTCTGGGGGCTGCGCTCTCCGTTGGCAGGGTGAGAAGCGTCTGGGGGCTGCGCTTCGCTACGACCCCAGCCACCCGGCCTTCCCCCGGCCACCCGGCGCTCCGACCCCAGCCACCCGACTGCGTTATCATGGGAGCCGCCGGCGTGAGCTGGTGGTGGCAGCGCTGGGAAGACGCGCGTCTGGGGGCTGCGCTACGCTGCGACCCCAGCCACCCGACCTTCCCCCGGCCACCCGACTTTTCTTCCCGGCCACGCGGCCGGAGGGGCCTTGCCGCGATTGCCTTCCGGCCGGTTTTCGATCAAAGTGAATACTGGGAGACCTACCCGGCGCTCCATGCGGCCGGCTCGCGGAAGGGGTGTGCGCGAGCCGCTTGCCGCCGCGGCGTCCGTGCCTCTGGGGCAGGGCGTGGGGCGGACCGCCGAGCCGTCTCGCATCGCCGAGGCGGCCGACGATCCGCGGGGCAAAAACTTCGCCGGAAACGCATCATGGCTTCATCGGGGAAATCGATCATGACGACGGAGTGGTGGTGTCGAGGCGACCTCACGGCGATCCTCGAAGCCGCCCACGACCGGCAAGAGATACCGCTCTCCCGGCCGTACGTCTTGATCGGCTCCGGCGAGGCGGCCGACGTTCGCTTAACCGCGCCGGGCATCCCCCGCCGGCTGCTCTACGTTCACGCCTCCCAGGCCGGGCTGTTTGCCGTCCCCCTCGTGGAACCCTCGCAGTTCCAGCCCTTGCCGCAGGGCCGGCTGCTCGACCGCGTGCCCCTGCAACTGGGGCCGTACCGCATCACCTTTCATTGGCAGCCGGAGCCGGAGCCGCAGACCGGCCATGACGAAGAACGTGGGGAAGGCGACCGTGAACTGCGGGAAGGCGACCTTTGCCGGCGGGGATCGCTGGGCGGTCCGGGCTGGGAGGTCGAGGTCCGCTGCGACGGCCAGACCCTGGCCCTGATCCATATTCGGCGGCGGCTGACGTTGATCGGCCGGCGGAAACCGTGTGCGGTGCAGTTCGCCCACCCCACCGTCTCGGCTTGCCACTGCATGGTGATCGCGGAAAGGGAGCGGCTGTGGGTGGCCGACCTGGGGAGCGCCAACGGCACCCTCTTGGACGGCGAGGCGGTGACGGCGGCCGCCTGGCCCGAGCACGTCCCGCTCTCCATCGGCCGGCTGAATCTGGTTCCGCGCCGGCGAAGCGGGGCGGAAGATGCCGGCGGGGAGGATGCCGCGGGGCCGGCTGGGGCGAGCGAGGTATTGCCGGGCGCTTCGAGCGAGGTATCGTCGGCTGTTGCAATCCGGAAATCCCCGCCCGATGCTCCCCCGTTGGACGGCGGCGACGGCCAGGCCTCGACCCGCGAGCCGGATCGCGGGGATGCCCCCCCGCAAACCCGTCGCTCGGAACGCCGGTTCCGGCACGCGGCCGCCCATCCCGGATTTCCCCCGCCCCATATTGTCCTCCCCGTGGTTTCACCCCAGAATAATCCAATCATCTCGGACGGGCCTGAGCGGGACGGAGCGGAGGGCGATGAGCCGCGTCGAAGCGGGTGGCACGGTGACGAAACCCTTCCGGCGGCCGGGACGCAAAACACGCTCCCCCCCACCGCGGACGCGATCCCCCCGCCCGCCGAGGCCGGCAACGATCGACCGCCGGCGGACCGATCGGACGGCGCCGCGGGACTCGTCTCGCCGGAAAACGACTTCATCACGATTGCGGCGAACGGCGCGGGGCCTGGGGAAACCGACGTTCTTCTCGTGGTGCCGCCCTCCGCGGACGCAGGGCAATGGATTTCGGAGCAGCCGGCAGGGTTTGCCATGCA
>JAAZNR010000864.1 GCA_012798155.1 Thermogutta sp.
CCCAGCCACCCGGCCGAAACGTCATCGCGCCGACATGGGAGCCGCCGGCGTTAGCCGGCGGTGGAAGCGCTGCGAACAGGTCCGGCTGGGGGCTGCGCTACGCTCCGACCCCAGCCACCCAACGTCTTTTCCCCGGCCAATCGGTGCTGAGGGCTGCGCTCCGCTCCGACCCCGGCCACCCACGACCCCGGCTCCAGCCACCCAGTCGGGGTTCCCCAAGAAAATTGCTATTTGCGGTTTCGCATGGATTCGCTATAACATGCTTTGGACACGCGAAAGCGCGTCTCGCGGCAAGGAGGTCTCGATTCCCTCTATTGCGCAGCGGTTCAGGTAAGGAGCAGGTCCCAAACCGGCGTTTTCACAAAGTTCTGGGGACGTTTGTGGGCGGAAGGAATCCGCCGGGACAAGCCGGTCAGGAGTCTCGGGGGCGAACCGCAAACAACCCGGGCGGGGCTTGGCTGGTATCCCGCGCCAAGCTCCAAGCTCAACGTCTCGTGTGTCGCGCCGTGCGTTGCGCGCCTTGGCCAGGAGGCGGTTATCGACCGTCCGCTCGCGCCCTGCCGGGCGTCGGGCGAGCGACGTTCGGCGGTCCGCGTTGGAATGCGTTGCGTGTGTGGGAACGGAATCGCATTAAGGAGGGTGCCATGTTAATTCTGAGTCGCAGACCGAACGAGAAGTTGGTGTTGCCCACGGTTAACGTGGCGGTGCAGGTGGTCAAGATTCTGGGCAATTCCGTCCGCTTGGGGATCGAGGCCCCGGGCGACGTGCCGGTGTATCGGGAGGAATTGCTGAAGGCTCGCGCCGAGGCCCTCGCGGCGGAGCGTCCCGCCCTGAACGGGGCTGCGGCTTCGGCCGATTCCGCGGGGCCGTCGCCTTCGGCCGCCGAGCAGCTGGAGCGGGTTCTGGATTGCCTGGCCTTTGCCTTCGACTTCGCCCAGGCGGCGCTCGATGGCGGGGAAATTCAGGAGGCCCGGCGGGTGCTGGAAAAGGCCTTCCGGCAGGTGGAACGGATTCGGTCGGAGTGTTTAGGCCCCAAGCCGGTGCCCGGCTCGCGCTCTCCCCGTCTGTTGCTGGTGGCGAAGGGTCTCGAGCGGCGGAGGACCCTGGCCAAGACCTTGCGCGACGCCGGTTATGAGGTGGAGGCCGTCGAGGACGGTTGCCGGGCCTTGGACGTGCTGAGCCGTTGCGGTCGGCCGGACATCGTGCTCCTCGACTCCGCCCCCGCCCGGTCGCCCTGCGGGGATGCGGCGGCCGCGGTTCAGGCGATTCGAGGCAACCCGGCCTGCAACCGGCTCAAGGTGATCGGCTTGAGGCGGAAAGGCGAGGCCGAGGTTCAGGTCAGCGTCGGTTCCCGCGGCGTCGATCGCTGGATCGAGCCGTCTGCTTCGCCGGAGTCGCTCCTTTCGAGCCTGGAATCGGAGGCGGAGGCCGTCCGCGTCTAAACGCGGAGCCCTTGACCGCGGCCCTTGACGCCGCGAATCCGCCGGGCAAGACTGTGTTGATCCGAGGTTTACGGTTCGCCGGGGAAGGCCTGCCGCCCCCCGGCGGCTTCTATTGCGCAC
>JAAZNR010000865.1 GCA_012798155.1 Thermogutta sp.
GCAGAATCATTTCGAGATCGAAGGGGCGACGGCCTGGGAAAAACCGCCGGAATACACTCCGCACGGCGAAAAGGAACCGATCCACCTGCAATTCCACGGCAATCCGGTCCGTTTCCGCAACATCTGGGTTCGGGAGTTGCGCGAGCTGGGTTGCCGGCAGGGGGAGTCCGAGGGGCCGCACTGAGACCGCCCGCCGCCGTTCCCCGGTTTTGGAACGCCTTCCCCAATTTCCTTGCGCCGCGGGCGTCGAGGGAAGAGGGGTTTTCGTTGCGCGGCGAGCGGCGGGGGGATGGCGGAGCCTCGCGGCGGGGAGCGACCACCGGCGGAAGATCACTCGGCATCGCTCTCCGGGTGCGGCTCCACGTGGATCGTCACGCGATGCAGGGCGGGGAATTCGGCGCGGAGTCGCCGCTCCAATTCGCGCGTGATCTCGTGGGCCTCGTGGATCGGTAATTCGCCGTCCAGGTGGACGTGAAAAGACAGCGCCAGGCCCAATCCGGTCCGCTGAAAGCGAAAGGCGTGGGCGTGCCCCGCCGCGCCGGAGGAGGCGAAGAAGTCGGCGATCACCTTTTCCACGGCGGGCCTGTCGCCGGGGACGGTTTCCGCCGGTTGGCCGGCGAACGACGGCTCCAGATGCGTGATCACCTCGTCGATATCGGAAAACTGGCCCTTCATCTCCTCCTCGAAACGCGAGGCCCGTTCATGGGCCTGCTTGAGGTTGAGCGTGGGGTCCAGTTCGACGTGCAATTCCACGGTCTGCCGGCCGTTTTTCTCGTGGATGGCATGGACGTCGTGGGCTTCCAGGCCGTGGCGCTTGGCCAGCACGCGGATGGTGGTGGCGCGATCCTCCTCGGCGCGGGCGGTAGGCTCGGGATGCACGACCACGTCGGCGTCGGGGACGACTTGGCGGACGGCCGCTATCACCTTGCCCGCCAACTCGTGAGCGGCCTCCATGTTCAGATCCCGCGGGATGACGGCCGTCAAATCGGCGAACACGCCGGCCCCGCTTTGCCGCACGCGGACGTCCTTGACGTCCAAGACTCCTGCCACGCGGCCCGCCGCCGCGATCCGCTCCACCAACTCTTCGGAGGTTTGATCGGAGAGGACGGCCACCGAGCGGATCCCCAGGCGAATGCTGACGTAGATGACCAAGACGCTCACCGCGAAGGCGGCGACGGCATCGAGCTTTTCCAGCCACTCCAGACCCCATCGCTGGCCCACCCAGACGCCCGTCAGGCCCGCCAAGACCACCAGCGAGGACCAAATATCGGTGGAGAAATGCAGGGCATCGGCCTCCAGGGCCTGGCTGTGGTACTTGTCGGCGGCCCGCTTCAGCGCCCCGGCCCGCCAAATATCCACGCCGATGCACGCCAGCACGAGGAGGAACGCCCACACGCTGGGATCGATTTCGACGCCCTCGCGAAAGAAGAGACGCGCCGCGGCTTCGTAAATCACCCAGCCGGCGGTGATCAACAGCAGCAAGGTCTGCCCCAAGGCCGAGAGGTTCTCGAACTTGCCGTGACCGTAGGTATGGTTGCGATCGGGCGGTTTGCCGGAGACCCGCACCGCCCACAACGTCATCGCCGTGGCGATCAGATCGAGGCCGGAGTGCAAGGCCTCGGCGATGATCCCCAGGCTGTTGGTCAACAGGCCTACCACCAGCTTGCCGGCGGTCATGCCGGCCGCGGCCAAGAGCGACCACAGGGCGATGGTGATCTTCTCGTGATTGGAATGCATGGAACCGGATCGGATACTCGGCCGATCTTCTCGTGCTTGAAACGTAGGGAGCCGAACCGGATGCCCGGCCGCGACGCCGCCGGGTCGAGCACCTCGCGCTAGAGCGACCGGAGTACGATACGCGGCATCCGCCCGCCGGCGTTACCACTACCGGCGGCAGTCCAGAAGCTCCCTCGCGACTGCTCCCGTCCGGTCAGGGAAGCTTCGCCAAACCCAACTCGCACGTTTCCACGTGGATCAACGGCATGTCGAACTTGGGGTTCTGTCCCAGATAACGAACCGGGTTATTGTGAAAGACCTCGATCGCCTCCTGCAAGGAGTGCCCGCGGCGGCGAAAATCGAAGATGCATTCGTGCAGCGTGGCCGGGTCGCTGGGTCCCCAATCCGCCGAGGAATTGACCAGCGTCCGTTCCCGGCCGTAGCGTTCCAGCATATCCACGGCCCGGCGGGGCGAACATTTCGTGATCGGGTACAAGGTGAATCCCAGCCAGTAGCCGGCGTCCTTGACCATCCGGATCGTGTGTTCCTCCACGTGGTCGATCCAAACCTTGTTTGGATCGAGGCGGAAGTTCCTCAGCACCTCCAGGATGCGTTTCGTGCCGTGCAGTTTGTCGGCCAGGTGCGGGGTATGCACCAACAGGAGCTGATCGTGCTGAAGGGCCAGCTCGATCTGGGCCTCGAAGATTTCGATTTCGTTGGGCGTACTCTTGTGAAGCCCGGTCTCG
Organism: Thermogutta sp.; assembly: GCA_012798155.1. GTDB lineage: Bacteria > Planctomycetota > Planctomycetia > Pirellulales > Thermoguttaceae > Thermogutta. The sequence continues at coordinate 2,463 of JAAZNR010000865.1, forward strand.
CCCACGCCCAGCACGGTCGGTTTTGCGAAGAACTCCGGCATCTTGGCCAGCACGGCGCGACTCAGCTCGGGGTTCTCGGCCTCCTTGGGATTGACCGCCACCCAGCAAAAGTGCCGGATGCCGTACTGCGCGGCCCGAGTCGGCTCGAACTCGCTGATTTGCCGAAAATAGTCGATGAACGTCTCGGGGTACAGGCGTTCGAAGCCCGCCCAAAACGCCGGCTCCGCCACGGCGACGACGCCGGCGGCCGCCATGCGTTCGTAATCTTGGGTGGTTCGCGCGATCGCGTGATAGTGCGGTTGAATGATGAACATCGGCCTTGCATTCCCTCGGGTTCAAAATCGACGC
>JAAZNR010000120.1 GCA_012798155.1 Thermogutta sp.
CAGCCGAAGGAGGGAATTGGCTCAACTCGGCCTGCGATCCACGATCGCCGGTACGTTAGCCTGTTACACGACGGCGTGCATTGCCGCAATTCTCTCCTGACCATCGCCACCTCCGCGCGCCACCTCCGCGGATCAACTCCATGGAGGGTGCCCGCGAGCCGGTCGGTGAGCCCCATGAGGGGCCTGCTCCGCCGGGGCCGACGGACGGGTACGACGGGGCGTGCCCTCCAGGAAACGCGTGACGAACACGGGATTGGGCGAGACCCTCCACACGGGATGTCACCGCGTTTCGTTGCCTGCCCTGCTCGCTTGACCGGAATCTCCGTCACGGTGATTCGTGAAAAACGCAAGCCGCCTGCAATGCAAGCCGTTTGCGATTTGGCAGTCGAAGCACAATATGCGGCATTCAACAGCGGAGGTGACCACAACCAGTATTAGTTCAGAGGTTGCCTCACAACCGGCTCGAAAAATGCAGCGGAAACTTGCCAAGCAAACAAACGTTTCATACAATTGTTTTAATCGCTGGTTTGTCCCATCCCTGACCAAAGGAGATTTTTGTGGAGGATACCCGCGGTCGACTCTTGCTTGCGGCCGGTGAGCTGTTCGCGGAGCGCGGCTTCGATCGGGCAAGTGCGCGCGACATCTGCGATCGAGCCGGCGTGAACGTCGCGGCGATCAATTACTACTTCGGCGGGAAAGAGGCCCTCTACGTGGAAGCGGTGAAAGCGGCGGCGCCCCTGTTTCGCCCGGAGGCCGTCTTCGACCGCCAAAAGCGCGATCCGGATCAATGCGACCCCAAGCAGCTCTTGGCGGACTACATCCGGATCATGTTGGAACATATGATGGGGCAAGATACGCCGTCCTGGAAGATCAAGCTTATCATGCGCGAAATGCTCGATCCGACCCCCGCCTGCGATGCCTTTTTTCGGCAACATGTGCTGAATAATTTTCATGCCCTTCTCGGAATCCTGGAGCGGCTCGTGCCTGAAGGCGTGCCGGAACACCGGAAGTACCAAATCGCACTGAGCATCGTCGGGCAGTGTACGTACTATCCGGCGGCTGGAAGGTTGCTGGAAGAGATCATCCCGGACTCGCTCCGGCCGCAGTTCACGGTCGAACACATCGTTAGGCACATCACGGAATTCGTGTTTTCGGCCTTGAGTTTGACATCCTCGTTCGTGGATCAGTGGCGCACGGACGATTCGGATTGCGGTGACCGCAAGAAAGAGCCGGCGTTGGGGCAAAATGCAAAAGCGGACTGAGACCTTGACGCCGTCCCTGAAAATTCCCGGCAATTGAGCCTTGGGGGTGCCAATCAGGTCAAGATCGCGGGCGTTCCGCCGAACCTGCAAATAGCCACTCGTTGATTGACTTCGAGTCTTTCTTGCCGTGAGACCTTGGTTTATGGCCAATGCGACCGCCTATAGAACGGCCCTCTGGGAAACGTTGATCCGATACGGAACTCCGCCGCTCATCCTGGTGTTGGGAGTTGTGGGGTTTTTTCTCTTGAAAAGTTTGCGGCAGCCGCCGGCCCGCGAGAAGCCGCCCCACACCTTGCCCGTCGTGGAAGTGGCGGTCGTAAAGCCGCACGAGGCCGGATTGGAGATTTCGGGCGACGGTATCGTGGTGCCCTACCGCGAAATCCAGGTGGCGGCGGAGGTGGATGGCCGTATTGTTCTCAAGACGCCGGAGTGCGAGGCCGGTACGTACGTCAAACAGGGCACGCTTCTCCTGTCCATCGAGAAGCGCGATTTCGAGATCGAAGTGGAGCGATTGAAGGAGCAGGTCAAGCAGGCCGAGAATTCGGTCAAAGAACTGGGGGTTGAAATCGAGAACACGGGGCGATTGATCAAGCTGTCGCAAAGTGAGGTTCAAATCGCGGCAAGGGATTATCAGCGCGCGGAGACCTTGTTCGGCCGCAACGCCATGACCCAGGCCGAATTGGACGCGGCCCAGCGCAATTACATTACCGCTCAATCGGCTCTAATGAGCCTGGAGAACCAGCTCCGTCTCAAACAGGCGATGCGCGAGCGCATGGCTTCGGCCCGCGATCAAGCCGTGGTGCTATTGCAGAAGGCGGAATTGGACCTGGCTCGCACGGATATTCGCGCCCCGGCGGACGGCGTCGTCGTGCAGGACCTCGTAGAAGCCGATAGCTACGTCCGCAAGGGCACCTCCGTTTTGGTGTTCGAGGACACCTCGAAGGCGCAAATCAAGTGCAGCCTGAGAGTGGATCAGTTGGCTTGGTTGTGGGCCGTACTGCGGCGGAACGGCAGCGCCGCCGAGGATTCGCAGACCACGGCCTACGATGTGCCCAAGGTGCCCGCGACGGTGGTGTACGAGGCGAGCGGTTTGCAATACGCCTGGTCGGGTATCCTTGACGGCTATGAGGGTTTGGGACTGGATGAAGAGACGCGCATGGTCCCCAGCCGGGTCTTGGTCGACGATCCCACTTCCGTCAGGATGCTGGATAGCGCGGCCGCGGAGAGCCGTGCGGCAAGCTCGGTTCCGGACCGGGCCCCCCCGGCTTTGTTGCGCGGGATGTACGTCTCGATCCGCATTCACGTCGCTCCCGATCATAGCGTATTACGCTTGCCGGCCCGCGGAATCCAACCGGGCGGCAAAGTTGCACGAGTCCGCGACGGCCGCCTGCGCCTGGTCCCGGTTGAGGTGATTCAAACCTTGGAAGACGAAGCGATGATCCTAGCTTCGACCGAAGACTTGAGGGCCGGAGATCGCGTGGCCGTCTCTCCGACCCCTTTCTTGGAGAATACGCCGACCGCTCGGATGGGTGAGGGCATCCCCGTTCAGGAACAATTGATTCCATGAAGTCGCTCCTTTCCTGGTCGATTCGCAATGCCCCCGCGATGAATACGCTGCTGGCCGCGATTCTCGTGATAGGGGCCTATTCTCTGCTCAACCTTCGCCGCGAAATCTTTCCCGACTTCAATCTCGACATCATTCTGATTTCCGTGCCGTATCCGGGGGCAAGTCCCGCCGAAGTCGAAGAAGGCATCTGTCAGAAGATCGAGGAGGCGGTGCGCTCGGTCGCGGGGATCAAGAAGATCGATTCCGTCGCCGGGGAAGGCATGGGATCGGTCATCCTGGAGCTCTATTCCGACGTCCGGGACCCGCAACGGGTGTTGAACGAGGTCCGCGCCGAGGTGGATCGCATCCCCAGCTTTCCCCTGCTGGCCGAAGACCCGGAAATCAAGCAAATCACCATCCGTCGACCGGCCATCACGATCGGCTTGATCGGTCCGGATGGTGACGATCTGCAATCGGAAATCGCCCTGCGCGAATTGGCCGAACAGATTCGCGATGAATTGATCGCCCTGCCCAACGTCAATCAGGCCGATCTGATGGGGGTGCGCCCCTATGAGATTTCGGTGGAGATTTCGGAAGGGACGCTCCGCAAATACGGCCTGACGTTGCAAGAGGTCGCCCAGATCATCCGCCGCGAGAACGTCGAGCTGCCCGGCGGTACGCTTCGCGGGGACTCGCAAGAGGTGCTGCTCCGCGGGAAAAACAAGGGCCTGACCGGCAAGGAGATCGCGGTCTTGCCGCTGATTACCCGCCCGGACGGAACCGTGCTCACGGTCGGCGAGGTGGCCCAGGTTGTGGACGGTTTTTCCGATGCCTCGGCGATCAGCCGTATCAACGGCCGGCCCGGCATCGCCATCGTGGTGACCAGCACCTCCACAGAGGACTTGTTGCTGACGACTCAGGACGTACGGCAATACCTGGCGACGAAAACGCTGCCGCCCGGCTACGAACTGACGACTTGGGATGATATCTCGGTCTACGTCCGCGACCGCCTGAATCTTCTGACTAAAAACGGTTTGCAGGGCTTGATCATCGTTTTCGTGCTCCTGGCGATCTTTTTGGAATTGCACTTGGCGTTTTGGGTGGCGTTGGGCATACCCATCTCTCTGCTGGGCACCTGCATCATCTTCATTGGGACGGACCAAACGTTGAACATGATGTCCCTGTTCGCGTTCCTGATGGCCCTGGGCATGTTGGTGGACGACGCCATTGTGATCGGCGAGAATGTTCACGTTCACCGCAACATGGGCAAGGGGTTGATCCAGGCCGCGGTGGACGGCACCTACGAGGTGATCCCTTCCGTCTTTGCCGCGGCGATGACGACGGTCATTGCCTTCAGCCCGTTGTTTTTCGTGCCCGGCATCATGGGAAAGTTCATCTGGCTGCTGCCGTTCGGGGTGGTGGCGGCCCTCCTCGTTTCGTTGGTGGAGGCCGTCTTCATTTTGCCCTGCCATTTGGCGCACGGTTCGGCCGACGAACGGCATCGCAAGCCCGGAAGCGAGGGACGGAGCGAACACGGCGGGAGCGGCGAAGAGGCTGCCGAAAGCGGGTCCGCCCGGAGGCGGCGTTGGGCGTTGTTGACGCGGCGGGCGGCGGCCGTCGCGCTACTACTGGGCGGCTTGGCCTTCGTGCTCGGCGTACCCCTCCCCTACGAGGTCTCCTTGCAGGTTTGGATTGGGGCGGTCGGCCTGGTCTTTCTGAGCGTCGCCGCGACCTATTTACCCTTGATCGAACGATTGACCAATGCGGTTAACGATCGCGCGGACGCCGTGCTACGATGGGTGATCGACCACGTTTATATGTCGATTCTGCGGGTCGCGCTCCATTACCCGCTCGTGACCGTGAGCGCCGCGGCAGCCTTTCTCATCACCTCGCTGGGTCTGGTCGTCTCCGGGATTATTCCCTTCGTGACATTTCCGAAAACCGATTCCAACGTCATCGAGGCGTCCGTCTATTTCCCGGCCGGAACGCCGGAAGTCGTGACCGACCGTGCCACGCAAGTCATCGAAGAAGCGATTCGGCAAATCAACGCCGAATACATCCGCAACCATCCCGAGCATCCCAAGGGACTAATCGAGACGACCTATCGTCTGGTGGGCGACGTCACGGTGAGCGCCATGCGCGTGGGCAATGAACTTCCGACCGGAAGCCATTCCGGCAAGGTCCAGGTGCAGTTGGTGGATGTAACGGAAAGGGCGATCGACAGCCTGGCGCTCGTCAACCTGTGGCGTCAAAAGGCCAATGAATTGGGGCGGCAATTTCCCGGGGCGGAAAGCGTGACCTTCGCGGGGGCCGCGAGAGGGCCCGGCGGGATGCCTATCGACTTTCGCCTGTTGGCGCCGCCCGAGAAAATGGTCGCCTTAGAAGAGGCCGTGGATCGCTGTAAAAAGAAACTGGCGGAATACGAAGGCGTTTTCGATATTCAGGACGATGCCCGCCCCGGAAAATGGGAATTCCAAATCAAGACTCTGGAGAAGGGAAAGGCCGTCGGGGTTTCTCTGACGGATCTGGCGGGCGCCGTGCGGGCGGCTTACTACGGCGAAGAGGCGATGCGCCTGCAACGCGGACGGCACGAAGTCAAACTGATGGTACGCTACCCGGAGCAAGAACGCCGGTCGCTCGCGCAGTTCGGCGAAATGCGAATTCGCGTCGGGGGAGTCGAGCGGCCGATTCGCGAGCTGGCCCATGTCCGCGTGGAACGCGGCTATTCGCAAATCCACCGGCTGGATCAATTACGGTCCATCAGCATCACCGCCGATGTCGACGAGAATCGAACGCATGCCCAAGAGGTTGTACAAGAATTCAAGGCGGAATTCCTACCCCAGCTCCTGTCCGACCCTAAATTCGCCGGCATCCAGGTTCGCTGGGAGGGCGCGCAGGAACAGACCAACGAGTCGATAACAGCCCTGATCCGCGGGCTGGTGGTTGCCATGATCGCGATTTTCGCACTGCTGACCTTCCAATTCAGGTCGTATTTCCAACCCCTGATGATCATGGCGATCATCCCTTTCGGCTTGGTGGGAGCCGTCATAGGGCACCTCGTCATGGGGCTGGCGTTGACGTTGATGTCCCTCTTTGCGCTGCTGGCGCTGACCGGGGTCTTGGTCAACGACTCGATCGTGCTCATCGACTTCATCAATTCTCGGGTGCGGGGCGGCATGCCCATCCAAAAGGCGCTCTTGGAATCCGGCAGACGGCGATTGCGACCGGTATTGTTGACGTCGCTTACCACCATCGGCGGCCTAGCCCCCATTACCTTCGAGAAATCCGTGCAGGCGCAGTTTCTGATCCCCATGGCGGTCACGCTTTCCTTCGGTCTGGCGTTTTCCACGATCCTGGTGCTGTTCTTTGCGCCGACCTTGTATCTGATCTATTCGTGGTTCGTGC
>JAAZNR010000866.1 GCA_012798155.1 Thermogutta sp.
CGGACCTGCCGCATCAGCCGCGGGTGAAGTCCGCGATCAGGCTCCTCCAGGCACACCAAGCCGGGCGGCTCGGGAAGATGCGCCAACGTCAACAGGGCAAGCGAGATCAGCGTCCCCTGCGAAAGCTGGCTCGCCGGCACGACCTTATCGCACCCCGCCATGCGAAGCTGAATGGAAATAGCCCCGCTGGAAACCGTTTTGAAAACCACGGCCGTGAATTCGGGCAGCCACCCCCGGAGTTCGTCTTGAATCGCCGCGAAGCGGTCCGGGTACTCGTCACGCAACCAATGGAGGACGTTGGCGAGATTCTCCCCCCGTGCGCCCAAACTAGGCGCCGGACCTATCGTGTTGGCCTGTTGGATCTTGACGGGGTCGAAAGCAAAGAATCGCCACGATCGGATCGCTTGCTCGACGCCGGAAGACATCGGGGACGGGTATCCCCTCCAAACGCTATTAGCCCCGCCCTCCCAGCGAACGAGCAGCGGGGCAACGTCGGGTTTGGCCTCATCGACGAACTCGGCCTCGACCGCGATCGTCGCCCCCGGAGGTGCTTCGACCGAGACGATCTCCGCGTATGGCGGCGCTGCTAAAGTCTGCTGCCACGGCACTCCGAACTCTCGAGCCAATTGCAGGAATTGGAAGACCGTGGATTTACCGCTGCCGTTGGGGCCGATCAAGAGGTTGAAACGACCAAGTTCGAGCGTACAATCGCGGAGAGCCTTGAAGTTCTCGAAACGCAGCTTGCTCAGCCGCTCCATGTGTGAACGCCTCCGACGGTACGGGGCTTCGGTGCGCGAACGCGGGGACGATTTCGCGCCTTTTTCGGACTTTCGGACACCGCCTTCCCGCTTATAGTGTAGCCGCCAAGGAGACCGCGAGCCAATCTCCGCGCGTAGAGGCAACGTTCCGCAGGCGAATTCGCGGGTCCGCGTCAATCGTTGCACGTACCCGGAGCCAGGCAAACGCCAAGCCCCGACCGAGAGCCGCGGAAGCCGGCTAAACGGGGATTTGCGGTTTATCCCCCTCGGGCGTCTCGTCGCTGTCGGGATCGAACCACGCCGGGTTGAACTCGATCCGCATCCCCTGCCGCGCCGCGATGTTGGTGGTCAAGGCGATCACCGCGTCCCCCAAGGCGACCTTGGGATAGCAGCGGGGATGAATCTCGGGATCGGAGGCATTGGGATTTTTGCGAATGCACCAGGCCCAGTGCTCGATTTCCTCTTTGTAGCCGCGGCTGACCTCCGCGGTGACCATGCCGCCCAGCCCCTCGGACTTCGTCTGGGCCGGCCCGCTGGCCTGCGTGTCGAGCGTCGGCCCGCCCTTGCTTTCGCTCACGCCCACGGCGGCCGAGGTATCCGATCCGGCGTAGACCATGGCTTCCTGTTCCCGCTCCAGGATCAGCGTCCCCTTGGTGCCGAAGACGATCTCGCCGTATCCCCCGAAGCCGTTGCCGTTGATGGAGGCGTACTGCACGCCGATCTTCTTCAGCTTGCCCAGCGGATCGTTGGGGTCGTAGCCGGGGAGCGGGAACTCGATGATGCAGTAGACGTGGTCCTCGACCTCGCGATCGAGCGGGAAGATGGGGCGGTTGCCGGCGGCGGCCACGTTCAGCGGCAACTGCTTTCGGCCCCCGTGCACGGCGGCGATGAAGATGGAGGCGGCATCGAGTTGATGGCTTCCCAGCTCGGCCATCAGGCCGCCGCCCGTCCGCTCCCACAATCGCCAACGGATCAACTCCTCGATGGCCGGCCGGAAATACTTCTGATCTCCCGCCTCCAACGTCTTGTCCTCGTAGCCGAACTCCTTGGCGGCCTCGATGATCTCCTTATCGGCGATTTGGGCGGCCTTTTGCGCGACCATCGCGGCCCATTTTTCGGCGTCCTTCATGCGGCCGGCCTTTTCCGCCTCGGCCAGGTTCCGCTTGTAAGACTCCAATTCCCGAATCAGCCGCTGGCCGGAGACGTCATCCCGCTTGGAACCGGGCGGCAGAGGCTGGGACCAACTGTCGTTGCCGGGGAGATTGCCGCGGTGCCACTGGGCCCGAATGTAGTGCAATTCCCCCAACAGCCCTCGGCGGATGGTGTCGGCCGCATTTTCGTAAAGGATGTTATAGTGCCGCTGGTGCCCGACGGCCAAATGCAGGCCGGCCTGCTTGGCGAACCGCGCCATGTCCTTGCACTGCGAGACCCGCTGCGCCATCAGCTTTTCGCACAAGACGTGCTTGCCCGACTTCATGGCCGCGAGGGCCGCCGGGGCATGCAAGTGCAAGGGCAGGCCGATGATCACCGCGTCGATGTTGTCCTTCTCGTTTTCCAGCAATTCTTGGTAAGGGCCGTAGACGCGGACGTGCTTGCGGGCCTCGTCCTCGGTCTTCCAACCGTACACGCTCATCAAACCGGGCCGTGCCGCCAAGGCGGCGTCGCTGTAATGGTCGCCGTGGAACGCCCGATGCACGTTGTAGGGCCGAACGTCGGCGATGGCTACGATCTCCACGAACTCAGGATTGCACGCCCCGATCAAGACTTGGCCTTCATCGCCGGTCCCCAGGACCGCCACGCGGAGCGGCTTGCCAAGCGTGCTTTCGTAGCCGAAGTAGAATGCCCCCAGACTCCCGCCCGCCGCCAACCCGGTCAGCACGCCCGTCTGAATGAAATCCCGCCGCGTCACCTGGATGTTGTCGCCGACCACGCGGTTGAAGTTGGCGATACCCGTTTGCCGTTCTTCCGGAGTCAAGTTCATGATTACGACCTTTTTGGGGATAGCGATGTTTCGAGTCGCGGGAAGTGCATCGAGCGGACCGGCGCGAACCTGGTCGAAACCTGCGAGCACGGACGCCCGCCGCGCGGGCCGCGCCGCCGGAAACTACGCGGAGGCGGCATCCGCAGCGGCCTCCTTCGCGGCCGGCTTGCAGCAACAACCGCACCGGTTCCGCATCGGCAGGCACACCCAGTGATACAGAAAATAATCCAACCCCGCCCAACGCCCGACCGGCAGGGCCGCCAAGGCCAGCAGGGCCATCATTTCCACGAAGTTCTTGTCCACCAGGAGGGCATGACCGACGATCTCCGGGGTCTCGGGGACGACGGTCGGCCAAGGCCACTGCGTCATCACCACGAAGGCCAGGAAACCCGCCCCGCCCACGGCCGCGAGCCGGGTCAAGCACCCCGCCATCAAGCCCAAACCGATCAGCGTCAGGGCATAGGTCACCGTCTTGTTCAAAAGCTCGGATCGCGTGGCGACGAAGGGGACCGGCACCGGCAGGTATTGCGTCTCGACCAGGGCGACCTTGAGACGGCCTCGGCCCTTTTGTTGCGGCGTCAACACCTCGTCATAGAGGGCCGTCCAATAGTGATCGCCCATGGCGTCCATCGCCCGCAGCCAACCGTTGACCTCGGCCCGCAAAGCTTGCTGACGCTCCCAGAGCCTTTCTTTTTGGAACTGGGCACCCTCGTTGCGAGACGCCTTTTCCTCGCGTTCGAAGCGGTCCAAGCTATCGAAATAGCCCAGAATGGCCTGCCGATTCTCCGCCAAGTAGGTCGCCAAGCCTCGCTTGTAGCGATTGCAGATTTGCTCCGCCTGGCGCCGCTGCTTTTCGTCCAGGCGATAATACCGGGCGAAACGGCCCAGGGCCTTGTCCCATGCCCGGGTGTAGGCAGGGGCCTGCACCCTCACCCCCCCCGCCTCGTCTTTTCCAACCTGTAGCCGTTGCCGGCCGTCGATGTCCGGAATCATGGCGTAGAACAGGGGGGCGAAAGGCCCCTTGGCCTGCGTCAGAAAAGGCTCCGCGGAGAAACTCTCGGAGTTGGCGATCTTCCAGACGCCTTCATACAAAAAATGCCAGCCGATGGTCACTCGCAAAAGCACGAGGAGGACGACGGCCGTCAAGCCGATTTGAAAGCTGGAGCGGTTCAGGACCAACCTCCTTCCGTCTGCGATCGGCTCGGCACCGATCCGATGTGTACAGGCTGGAGACTCTCGCGCTTCGAGGGAGCAGCGAGGTTCCGGTAAATGGGGCAGGATGGCAAGAACAAGCCTCTATTGTATTCGCCGTCGCCGTTTTCGCTACCGGGTCGCCGGGGTTTTTGCCGCTGATTTTGCGCCCCCGACGTCCGCCGCCGGTCAAGGTGCAAACCCCAGCCGTAATCTTCCCCTAAACTCCCGCCCACGCGAATCCGTCCCTCGCACTTCGCCGGCGCGAACGCATCCCCGGAGACCTTCCGCGGCTTTCACCGGGGAATCCGCGGGTCATATCGGACCCATTTTTGACAATCCACCTGCTCGCAATTACAGTCCGTTCGGCCCGATAGTTCCTTTACAATTTACGCGACCGCCCGCGCAGGGGTTCGACGAACATCCGCAGCAACGCGACTACGCATCTTCAATCAGGCGTTGGAGTCGCGCGACCTGTACTCGGACGGCCTCCAAGTCCGGATTCAATTTCAGAGCGCGGTGGAAGGATTCCAGGGCCGCGACGGGGTCCCGCAATTCGAGATAGGCTTGCCCCAACCCCGCCGCCGCGGCGAAGTGGTAGGGATTGAGTTCCAGCGTCATGCGGCAATCGCGAATGGTCTCCGCGAAGTCGCCCAACGAAAAATAGGCGATCGCCCGCTGATTGTAGGCCTCGGCAAAGTTGGGTTCCTTTTGAATCAATCGCCCTGCCCGCTGAATCACCTCTTGGTAACGGTGCGCGGCGTTCAGTCGCACGATCCCCGTCAGCTCCCGTTGCTGCGACTCGGAACCGAACCGCATCCAGACCTTGCGGATGCCGGTTTCGGCCAAAAGCCGAACGTTGCGGTCCGGATCGGACAGGGCCTTCCCCAAGGCCGCGTTCGATTCATAGTCCCCCAGGTATCCCAACGCCAAGGCGGCGGCGCGGCGGAGTTCGCGCGTGGGATGCGTAAGCAAACGCTGGAGCGTACCCTGCGTGTAACGGCGGCTGACTTCGTTGACGAAACGCGCCGTTTGCCGGTGCTTGAGGTATTCCTCGTAGAGCAACCCGAGCAAGGCCGTGCGGGGAAGATTGCGAGACACCGCAGCGCTCCTGAAGACGTGGAGAAAAGTCCGGCTTCGACGGAATCGGGATCGCACCCCGCCGCCGGATGCGCCCTCTCCGGCAAACCTTGCCGGTTTCCAAACGGCAGGGATTACCTCGATTGTAATCAGGGTCCCTGCCGGGTGCCAAAGTTTTCACTCCACGTTCGCACGATACAGCCTCTTTCCCCATGGCGAGGCTTTCCCCACGCCGCGGCGGCTGGGGCTTCGCTCCGCTCCGACCCCAGCCACCCAAGCTCAACCCCAGCGATCCGACCCAAACCGGATTCCGGCGCCTCTGGGGGCTTCGCTACGCTTCGGCCCCAGCCACCCGACCCTAGCTACCCAGCCCCAGCCACCCGACCCTAGCTACCCGGCCCCAGCTACCCGGCCCGAACGAGCGTGCCGCCAACCCGAATGAGGCCCGGCGTCACCAGTCCACGAAGCTGGACAGCCCACGCCGCGGGCTTGGTATAATCGATGAAAGACATCCTTTGATCGCCGGAGCCGTTTCCGGCGTAACCCACGGAAAGTTGCTGTTGCCGCCGGCGAGGGCGCCGAACCTGCCTCGGTGCGGCGATCTTCGCGGTGAGGCCCCCGCTTGGCAGGGAGCACCGACCGCGGCTCGCCGGCTGAGTATCGGTCCATGGTAACTGTTCACGGGGACCGTGTTTATGCTTGCGATGAAAGCCGCGGCAATGGGACTGCCGCCTTTGGGAGTGAATGGGCGGATACGTTTTTCGGCTCCCATCGGCCAGGGACGGCTAGGCGGAATGAAAGGATGGAAACGCGGAGAACGCGGAGAACGCAGTCAACGCAGAGTTGCGGCCGCCAATTTCTCCTCCGCGTCCTCTGCGCCCTCTGCGATTCAAAAACAGCCTCTGCGCCTCCGCGTTGCAATGAGAGAGCCGGCAGGCGCGTGAACGGCTACGGTCCATGACAGGTCAAAAGCGAATGCCGCTTCGGGATTTGTCGGCCGGCGGAAAGCTGTTTTGCCGGCCCGTCTGCCGCAGCGGGGTGATGGGGCGTTCCACTGCGGCGGCGAGCGTCGTCCTCGCCTTCTTGGTCGGTCTCCCGCTTTGGGATGCAGCGACTTCGCGTGCGGCCGAGCCTTCGCCCTCCGCGACATCGGACTACGAACGGCGTCTGGAGCGGCCCTGCGGCGTGTTCTGGACCGAGGTGCCGCTGCGGCGGGGCCTGATCCGCCTGGGAGAAGTGCAAGGCGTACCGATCTTTCTCGATCGCCGCGTCGATCCGGATCAGCGTGTGACGCTCTCCCTGGAGGCCCCCAGCCTGCGTCAAGCCCTGGAATCGCTGGCGGAAAAGCTCGCGCTGGGGGTCTCGTATTTTGAGCCGATCGTCTATCTCGGGCCGCCCGCGGCCGCTTCCCGGCTGCGAACCTTGGCCGCCTTGCGGCAGGACGAGCTTCCCCCGCAGGACCGGCGTCGCGCCTTGCGGAAGCCGGCCGCCTGGCCCGCCCTCCGTACGCCCCGTGAAATCCTTCGCGACTTGTGCGGCGAAGCCGGCCTCTCGCCCGAGAATTTGGAGGACATCCCCCACGACCTCTGGCCGGAAGTCCGCCTCCCGGCGATGCCGTGGACGGACCGCATGACGCTGGTCCTGATCGGCTTCGATCGCACGTTTCAGATAGACTCGGTCCGCAACACCGTCGTCTTCGTCCCGATCACCGCGGAACCGACGCTGACTTGGCGTCTTCCCCTGCCCGCGGACGTTTCCGGCGATGCCGTTCTCGCTCAGCGTTGGCAAGAGGCCGTCCCCGGCGTGCGGGCTGAGATCGCCGGCGGCGAGGTGATCGCGGAAGGGCCGCTGGAGTCGCTGGAGAGATTGAGCGAACTCCTTCGCGGGGCCGACCGCACCGTACCGAATGGGTTGACGCCCGCGGCCGCCGCACCGCCGGCGTCGCCCGGCGGACCGCCCCCATCCGCCGCCGAGACGACCGATCCCTTCGTGTCGCGTCGTTTCCTGGTCCGACAGGGCCAAGGCACGCTGGGCGGCGTGATCCGCCAACTGGCCATGCAACTGCAAATGGACCTGCAAATCGACGCCGACGCCCTGGCGAGCCGCGGCATTCGCTTGGATCAAAAGATCACCTTCAGTGTGAACAATGGAACGGTGGACGACCTGTGGCGGGCCGTGCTGGAACCGCAGGGATTGGCGTTCGAGCGCCGGGGGCGAGCAATCCGCATCTTTCCGGCCGCCCCCTGAAAAGGATCGCGGCGATCGCGGCGACGGCGGGCCGCCGGCTTGCTGCGATGCCTGCGAAGATGGGATCGCCGCCCTCGGGCGGGAATCGGCTGGGTAATTTTCTGGGTTCCCATCGGCCAGGGACGGCTACGCGGAAAGAAAGATGGAAACGCGGAGAACCCAGTCGGGAATGAAAAGATGGAAACGCGGAAAATGGGGAGAACGCAGAGATCGGGCTACCAATTCTTCGTTCTCCTTCTGCCTTCTCCGCGTCCTCTGCGCCCTCCGCGTTTCAAAATCCGTGCCGTTTGGGCCTTTGCGTTTCAAAAACAGATCGGGCAAGGGCGTGAAGGGCTATCCCCGGACTTTCTCCCACTGGCGATCCAGCCGCTGCGGCGAGACGGAGAAGTCCGTCCCCAAGGACTGCGCGAACAGCGACACGCGATACTCCTCCAGCATCCATCGGAAGCGGATCAGCTCCGGATCGAAGACGTCCAATTCCTCGTGCCGCCGGCGCCGCTCGCAAAAGGCCTGCCAATAGGGGCGAAAGGCGGCCAGGGCTTGCCGGTCTCGAAATACGCCTCCCAACTTCAGGGCCTCGATCCTGCGGCAGACGGCCTTGAAGTAACGGGGATAGGCCCGCAAGCGGCTCCACGGCGTCTGGGTCAAAAACCCCGGCCGGGTGAGTTCGGCGAGTTGCTCCGCCATATCCGCCCGCGCCTCTTCCCATTGCGGCGATTCCGCGGTCTCCAGCGCCGCCCGTGCCTCGTGGCAGCGCTCCAATAAGGGGCGGATGAGCGCCAGGACCTCTTGCACGGCCGGCGGCAACCGCTTCAATCCCCGCCGCAGGAGATCGTCGAATTGTTCGCGAGTGCGCGGCAAACCGCCCCACTGACCGACCTCCCAGGGGCCGACCAGCGTTTCGTCCAGGAACGCCCGATCCGCCAAGAGAAGTTTCAATTCCGCGCGGAAGTCGAACTCCGGCAAGGGGGCGCTCAGCAGTTCCAGGCGGCGACGGTCGGCGAATTGATCCCAATGCGGGTCGAGCCGCGACTCCATGGCAAAGGCCAGCAATCGCCGAATGCCGAAACGGGAGAGGACCGCCGCCCGCGCCGGACTGTCCGCCAATCGCAACGCCACGGCGTCGCCGGCATCGACCAAGGCCGGATATGCCCGCACGCGAATGCCGCCGCGCATCACCTCCACCACCTCCGGCAGCACCGGCCATTCCCAGCGGCGGAGGCCGTCGCGGTGCCATTGGGGATCGTCCACGGCCGAGAAGGCCCGGCCGACTTCGGCCCCCAGGGACCGCCGCAGCGACTCCCAGTCGCGCCCCACCGCCAGGGGTTTTCCTTGACCGTCCACGACGCGAATGCAGAACTGCATCTCCGCGGGGAGCTTATCCGGGCGGAAATCCTGAGGCCGAATCTCCTCGCCGGCCAAGCGCGACAAGACCTCCGCCACCGCGGGCAGAAACCGGCCTTCGCCGAATTGCAACTCCTCGACCGCCCGTTCCGCCGACTCCTGCGCCGGAATCAATTTCCGCCGCAACTCCTTGGGCAGGGACTTGATCAACGCCGCCACCTTGTCCCGCAGCAACCCCGGCACAAACCACGCCAAACGCTCGGGATCGAGGCTGGGAAACAGTTCCACGGGCACGGTCAGCGCGATGCCGTCCTCCTCTTCGCCCGGGGCAAAACGATACCGCAGCGGCACCGGCGTCGTACCGACCACGAGGTGATCGGGAAATGCCTCCGCCGGAGCGGCGGGGTCCTCCCGCACGACATCTTGGGACGACATATGCAGGATGGACCGGTCCTTCTTGCACGCCTCGCGCCACCACGCCAGCAGTCCGCGAAGGTCGTAAACGTCGTGCGGAATGCGTTGATCGTAAAAGTCGAATTGCGCCCACTGGCCGAGCAGCAGATCGACCCTCCGCGAACGGACCTGGAGTTCCTCCATTTGCTTGACGAGCCGGCGATTGTGCTCGAAGAAGGCCGCTTTGCATTCGACTTCGCCTTCCACCAAGCCGTGCTGGATGAGCATTTCGCGGGCCGCGGCGGGGTCGATCGGCCCCAGGGCCTTCCGCCGCCGGGGGACGACGGGAAGACCCTGCAACGTGACCTTTTCGTGAATCATGGCCGCCCCGTAACGGCGGCTCCAATACGGATCCACGTAATCCCGGCGGATCAGGTGCGGCGCGAGGTCCTCGATCCAGGCGGGGTCGATGCGGGCGCAGGTCCGCAGATAGCGGCGGCCGGTTTCGACGACTTCCGCCGCCACGACCCAATGCGGCTTGGACTCGAAGAGGGCCGAGCCGGGCCAAAGATGGGCCTTGCCGCCCCCCGCCGTTTGATACTCGTGCCCCTGCTTGCGATAGGCGGTATTGGTGAGAAAACCGGTCAGAATGGCGCGGTGGATGGCCGCATAGTCCCGCGTCCGCCGCTGCGAGGCCATGCCGGCCTCCCGCACCAGGGCTTGCAGCTCGCGGTAGATATCGGCCCATTCCCGCAGGCGATTGTACGAGAGATAGTTCTGCGCGCAGGCCTTTTGCAGTTGATTCCGCGAGAGCTTGGCCTTCAAGTTCTGGTAGAAATCCCAAAGGTTGAGATAGGTCAAGAAGTCCGACTGCGGGTCGTGAAAGCGGGCGTGCGCGGCGTCCGCGTCGGCGGCCCGATCCTGCGGCCTCAGCCGCGGGTCATCGACTTCCAGGCCCGACGCGATGATCAAGACCTCGTGCAGCGAGCCTTCCTCGCGAGCCGCCAGAATGATGCGTGCGATGCGGGGATCGACGGGCATGCGGGCCAATTCCCGGCCGAGCGGGGTCAGCTCGCCGTCCTCGTCCAACGCTTGCAGTTCCCCAAGCGTCTTGAAGCCGTCGCGGACCGCGTCCGATCGCGGCGGGTCGAGGAAGGGAAACGTCTCCGCATCCCCCAGCCGCAGGGCCTTGAGTTGGAGGATGACGTTGGCCAGATTGGTCCGCAGGATTTCCGGCGGCGTGTAGCGGTCACGGCGTTCGAGATCGGCTTCTTCGTAGAGGCGAATGCACACGCCCGGCCCTTCCCGACCGCAGCGGCCCTTCCGCTGTTCCGCCGAGGCCTGCGAGATCGGCTCGATGGGCAGTCGCTGCGTCTTGGTGCGAGGGGAATAGCGGCTGATTCGCGCCACGCCGCTATCCACCACGCACCGGATGCCGGGCACCGTGAGCGACGATTCGGCCACGTTCGTGGCGAGGATGATCCGCCGGCGGCCGTGCGGTAGAAAAACCCGCTGCTGCTCGTTGACGGAAAGCCGGGCATACAAGGGGATGATTTCGGCCTCGCGGAGGCGATCATCGCCCGACGTGCCTCGCGCGCGAAGCAACCTGGCCGTCTCGTGGATGTGGCGTTCCGTGGGCAGGAAGACCAAGATATCACCCCCCGTCGCCTGGAGCGCCTCGCCCACCGCGTTCGCCACCTCGTCCTGCCAGTTCGGCTCCAGGGCCGGATCGTCCAGGACCGGCGGCCGATAACGCACCTCGACCGGATACATCCGGCCGGAGACCTCGATCACGGGGGCCGGCACGCCGTCCAGGGCGAAGTGCTCCGCGAATCGCTCCGCGTCGATCGTGGCCGACGTGACGATGACCTTCAAATCGGACCGCTTATCCAGCAACCGGCGGAGGTAGCCCAAGAGAAAATCGATGTTCAAGGACCGCTCGTGGGCTTCGTCGATGATCAGGGTATCGTATTGCTCCAAAAAGCGGTCGGTCTGCGTTTCGGCCAAGAGGATGCCGTCGGTCATGAGTTTGATATAGGTGTCCGGCCCGGTGACATCGGCAAAGCGGACCTTGAAGCCCACCGCCTTGCCCAAAGGGACGCCCAATTCCTCCGCGATTCTGGCGGCCACGGAGCGGGCGGCGATCCTCCGCGGTTGGGTGTGGCCGATCATCCCCGCAATCCCCCGCCCCAACTTCAGGCATAACTTGGGCAATTGCGTGGATTTGCCCGAGCCGGTTGCGCCGCAGACGATGATCGCCCGGTGAGACTGGACGGCGGCCGCGATGTCATCGAGCGCATCGAGGATCGGCAACCGGCCGGAGAACTCGAAGCGCGGGATGCCGGCGGCGCGGTCGGCACGGCGGGCGGCCGAGGCCTCCGCCCGTTCGCGGAGCCGCTTCAGCGCCGCCTCGCCTTGCCGGCCGTTTCCGCCGTTGCGGGCCAAACGTTCCAGGGCGCGGCGGAGGGGGAAACGATCCGCCAACATGACATCCGCCAAGATCCCGCGGATTTCGTCGATCGAGGCATTCATGGAAACCCGGGAAAGATGAGCATCGTCGCAATACTTGCCGGCCCCTCTTCGCGGCACCATGGGAAGGGCACCATGGGGAGGGGATATCCGCCCCTCGCCCACAGATGAACGGCGGCGCCCCCGTGCCGGACCGGCCCCGTCCCCTTGCCGCAATCCCAGCATATTCCATGTTAACGCAACGCACAGAAGGCGTTGCAGCCCCGCTTCGGGGGAGAAAGTCCCCACCGCCACGGCACGGCAATCTCCGGCGCATCTCGATTACGATACAATACTGATTGACCGAGCTGATTGATCGAACTTACTGACTGGACTTTTGCAGATTGTGGTGACAAGTTCTCGTGCGCCTTGGAAGAGGGTTATGGTGAGGGCAATTAGCCGCGAAAACGGCTTGCCGTGATTGCCCACTTCACCAAGCCCTCACCCGCTGTCCCTCTCCCTGAGAGAGAGGGGAGCAGTTTGCAAAAGTCCAGTTACTGATTGACCGACCGTTGCCGAGACGGACGTTTGTTACCAGTGTTTGTTGCCAGACGCTGGGTATGGCAGCGTCGCCGTCCGGCCGGGGGCAGTACGACCGGGCGGCGAGGCGGCTCGATGCCTGAGACCGACATGCTCGGGTGGCTGGGGTCGTAGCGAAGCGAAGCCCCCAGCTACCCCACGTAGCCCCCGTCACGCCAACGCCGGGTGGGTGCATCCAGGCTCAAGTCGCGTGGCGTGCGACTTGGAGAGCGTCCGCCCCGGCTTGCAGACATCACAAACATGGTCTTGCACCACTGGCTGAAATCTCAGATTCAGGCAACCGCGGGGGAGGCCTTGCGGCAAGCCCTGAGCGAGTCTCTGCGCCGATCCGACCGCGAATCTGAACAAGAGGGCGACCGCCGGGCCCGTCGATCCGATCCGGACGGTCGAGAGAAGGGAGCGTCCGCGTTTTCCGCCCGAGTCGGCATCGTGGCGGCCCTGCCTTCCGAGGCCGACCCGCTGCGAAGACGGATGGAAAATGGGATCGCATTGGCCGGCGACGGATTTTCCGCGTACACGGGCAAGATCGGGGGATGCCCCACGGCGGTCATCACGGCCGGTCCCGGCGAAGAGGCCGCCCGACGGGCCGCCGCCGCCTTGCTGCTCGGACACCGCCCGCGCTACGTCTTGGCCGCGGGTTTTGCCGGCGGCCTGGTCCCCGAACTCCACCGCTACGACATTTTCATCCCGGATGTCCTTTTGCACCACTCGGGGAAAAAGCTGCGGCTGGATACCCCGGCCGGACCCGCCGGAGCGGCTGGAGACTCGACCGGCGGCCGAACGTGGAAGACGGGACCGCTGCTTACGGTGCAGCGCGTCGTTCGCGAACCGGCGGAAAAAAGCCGTTTGGCAGCCGATTTCGGGGCCTGGGCCGTCGATATGGAGACCTTTGCCGTGGCCGAGGTCTGCCGGGCCGCCAAGGTCCCCATGCTGGCCGTGCGAGTCATCACCGATACCTGCGAGGATCGCCTCTCCAAGGAGGTCGAATACCTGCTGGAAAAGCGGCTTCTCGCCCAGCAGCTCGGCTTCGCCGCCGGCACGATCCTCCGCCGCTGGTCCGCCCTGAAGGAGCTTTGGCGGCTGTACGAGCAGGCCGTAAAGGCCGGCGACCGCCTGGCCGACTTCCTGGTCGCCGTGCTGCCGAGTTTTTCGTGACTCTCGCGGCCGAAAGGTCGCCGCACTGTTGGATGGAGAAAAGCCGCCCGGATGACTCAACCGCGCCCTTTGGAATTGGGTTTGGAAGGTAACGACCTCATCATCACGTGGAGCGACGGGCGGCGAAGTCGCTACGCGCCTCAGCGACTGCGGGCCGTATGTCCTTGCGCCGGCTGCAACGAGGCGCGGAGGCACGCCGTGCCCCCCGTGCCCCTCGACTCGCCCCTGCCCGACATCCCCCAAACCGTCGCCTTCCGCACGGTGGAACCGGTCGGCAACTACGCCTACAAGATCGGCTTCAGCGACGGCCACGACACGGGAATCTATACCCTGGACAAGCTTTACCAGTGGGGCGAACCCGCCTGATCGCCGCACGCCGGCTTCAGCCCGGGCCGGCCCCGCGTCCCGGCAAGCGCCACCAGGCGGGCCGCTCCGGGGGGACCAGGACCGTCAGCAAGACCGTCACCGCCGCCACGGCGGTGTACGCCGTCACGAACACCCAAGGCGGCGCATGGCAGAAAAGGATGCGGTCAATCCAATGCCCGACGAAGGAGCCGGGGTACACATCCACGTTGGCGAGCGTTCGCAGGTGTTTTTCCAGCGTCGTCAGCGGGCATTCGATCCCCAGCCAGGCCTGATAGGCCACGATGCCGATCATCGCCAGATGGATGACTCGCGGCCAGAATCGCCGCACCCACCTCCAGCGGAGGATGACCCCCAAGGGAATCAGGACCAGACCCAAGAGGACCACCGCGACATACGCGAAGTGCACAGCGATGACCACGTCGGCGAGATAGGCATAGGCTCGCATGGTATGCGCCGTCCTCTGCCGGCAGGGAGTTCGAGCAGGTTTGCGATCGCGAGGCGGACTGCTCCCAAGCCGCTTACCAATCTGTTTCCCAGGCTGTTCCCCAACGGGATTCCCAAGCGGATTCCAGAATCCGATTCCAGAATCACCGCGCGAGGGTACGGAGCGGCGCCGCCTCCAGGGACCATCCGCGGACGGATCGCCCCCCAGACGGATCGCCCCCCATAGGACTAGATGTGGCGAAGCGGCCGGTTATTCCCGTGCCGGCAATCAAGGGGATTTTTCACGGGTCGCACAGTCGCAAAAAGAAGGGAGCGCCGGGAGCGCGATTCGCGCGGCGGGCCGCGGCCGACGACCCATCCCCCCAATCCGCATCACGCCGCCGAAACGTCACTCCCGAATCCGGCAACGGTCCAAGATCTCGCGCGGGGACGCCAAATAGCCGCTGTAGAACGGGCCGAATTCGGCGTACCTGGCGCTCGCCTCGTCATACCGCATACGGTAGACGATATCCTTGAGGAACTGCGGGTTGCGTGCCCAGAGCGAAACGCCCCACTCCCAATCCTCGAGACCGATTCCGACGGTAATCAACTGCGTAACCCTTCCCGCAAAGGCGATGCCGCTTTCGCCGTGCTCGGCCATGAGGCGGTCCCGGGCGTCGAAATCGAGAAGAAACCAATTGGCATCCGGCAGCCGGCGTTTGTTCATGGGGTAAAAGCAGTAGGCGGGCCAGCTCGGCAAGTCCGGTTGAAGCCGTTGACGGCGCATCACTTCCAATCGCTTGGCGTACTGCGAGAGACGACGCCGGAATTCCTCTTCGCCCGGCTTCAACCCCTCTTCCTCCAGCCGGTGGGCGAACCGCGCTTCATCCGGCAGGTATTCCGACACCTCGGTCAGCGAGACGAAGGACCAGACCGGGCAGATCGCCGGCCCCAGGGAGCCGAACAACAAGTCCTGATGCACGGCGTCGAGCTTGAGCGGGTCGGGATCCAGCATCATGATGCCGAAATCGGCCTTGTGCCCCATCACCAAGAACGTCTGCATGCGGATCGGGCCGCCTTCCCGCTCCGGCGACAACAAATCGCAAAACTCGCGGCACCCGTCCGCCCGCTCCGCCGGACCCAGCGTTCGGAATCGCATCCGGTCGAAACGATAGAAGACGTGCAGGCAATGCCAACCCTCGGTCGGGGTCAAGGAGATTTCCGGTCGCGGCGCCGATTCCGGATGATC
>JAAZNR010000867.1 GCA_012798155.1 Thermogutta sp.
ATTTGATTGCAACGGATGGGATGATTGGGGTCAGAGTAGGGCATGAATCTCGTCAATGGTCTGTTGTGAAGATAGCCTCTGTTATTGAAGTAGGCAAAAGCGAGGAGATACTGCGGTTGTGCGGTCTCGCATCGGGCCGATACTTGCAGTTCCGGCGGGGCGGCTGGGGTTGTAGCGATGTGGCCGGGGTCGCAGCGATATAGGGGCGACGCATGCGCAGCCCCCAGGTCCCCGTCGCCGACGGAGTTACGGGTCAAACGGCTCTCCCGCAACCGCCGGTTAGTGAAATGGCAAAGTGAAATCGCGGTATGTCGCCGAAAAGAGGCGCTTGACGGCGGAACCGGCCGTGCTATCATGAAAGCCGTGGACGTTGGTGGTCGAGCGTGACGGTTTCACGCTCGACGAACAGGGAATCCGGTGAGAATCCGGAACGGTCCCCGCCGCTGTGACCAGGCGTGAGCAGATTCGCCCAGTCTCCATCGGCCATTGTCGCGAACAGCAGCTATGACGAAGCTCGGCGATTCGCCGTGCGACGACTTGCGACGAGAAGGCCGGGCAGAATCGAGCCTGGAAGTCAGAAGACCTACCAACGTAGGGCCTTTAACCTTTGCGCGGGACGAAGGTTATTGAGCGTACCCTAATTGCGGCGGTCGTCGTCGAACTTCCCCCTTGCGGCTCGCGTTTTGCCCGGTTGCTTGTACCCATGGTGCCGGCGGAGCGAACGGGAACCTGGATCGGGGCGGCTGGGCGACGCCGGCTGCGGACGTGTCTTGCGCCATGCTCGCTACGGCTTTGCGTCTCGTGCGCTTCCCTGCCGGGGATGCAACTCGAAAGGGGGGAAAACCACCGGTTCGCGGACTCCCGCGGCGCGGCTTCACGCTGGTCGAGCTGCTGGTCGTGATCGCGATCATCGGCGTGCTGATCGGCTTGTTGCTGCCCGCGGTACAGGCTGCCCGGGAGGCCGCCCGCCGGGCTTCGTGCACCAATAATCTCCGCCAAATCGGCCTGGGGTTGCACAACTATCATCAGGCGATGAGCTGTTTTCCGCCGGGGGGGATCGAGCACCGGGCCACCATCGATCCCAAGACCGGCAGGCCGTACGGTGCCGCCGGACGCCAACTGGGCTGGTCGCTGTTCCTGCTCCCCTACGTGGAGCAGCAGCCGCTTTACGAGGAGATCGATACGGGCAAGCCGTTCGATGCCCCGGAAAACGCCGAGGCCGCCGCGACCATCCTCTCGCTGTACATCTGCCCTAGCGCCACGAACCAGCGGGAATTGCGGCAAGGTCGCGGACCGTGCGACTACGGCGGCATCCACGGGGAACGAATCACCGGCCGCAACGATCCTCCCAAGGGGATGATGCTGTACGATCGGTCGCTCACCGTGGCGGATGTCACCGATGGGACATCCAGTACGATCATGGTCTCGGAGGACTCGGGATTTCGCGACGGGCAGTGGATCAACGGCTTGAACGTGTTCGATCAGGCCTACGCGATCAATCAGGCGCCGGCCTTCGAGAACGACATTCGCAGCGAGCATCCCGGCGGCGCGAACGCCCTATTCACGGACGGGTCCGTCCACTTTCTGAAGGAGACGATGGACTTGAAGGTCTTGGCCGCCCTTTGCACGAGGGCCGGCGGCGAGATCGTCGCGGAGTGGTGAGCGAAATCGGCCGGTCGAGAGCATCTATCGGTTCGGACGCGCGGTTCGGACGCGGACGTCGTGGGTAACCTTCGTGATAGGAGAGAGCAAGATGAGCAGCATCGGGTGGAGACGGCGGCTCGCCGTCGCATTGGGAATCGCTTTCACGGCGATTCTAGGCGGGGTCCGGACAAGCCCCGCCGGCACCGTGGACCTCGAGGATTTGTCCCTTAGCCCGAATTCCTACTGGAACGGTTCCCCGAACAACGGGAACAACACGTTCACCTCGGGCGGGTTCACGTTTTACAACACATTCGACAATTCGTGGGGAGTCGATGTCTGGAGCGGATTCGCGTATTCCAATATGACCGACACCGCCACGCCGGGCTACACGAATCAATACTCGGCGGCGGCCGGTTCGGGGGCGGGCGGATCCGCCAACTATGCCGTAGGCTTCGTCGACGCCTGGGGCAGTCCGCCGCGAATTGCCGTGCCCGCCGGCGTTTCGCTGGTCTCGGCCGACATCACGAACACGACGTATCCCTATCTTTCCATGCGGGATGGGGACTCTTTCGCCAAGAAATTCGGCGGGACCTCCGGCGACGATCCCGACTGGTTCAAGTTGACGATTCTGGGCAAGGACTTGGCCGGGAACCTCATCGCCCCCGTCGAGTTTTACCTTGCCGACTTCCGTTTCTCGGACAATGCCCAGGACTATATCTTGAACACCTGGGCCACGGTGGATTTGTCTCCCATCGCCTCCGCCGGAATCCTGGAGTTCGCGTTGGATTCGTCGGACGTGGGCCAATGGGGAATGAATACGCCTGCCTATTTCGCCCTGGATAATATCGTGTTTCAAACGGCGGGAGGCGGCGGCCAGGTGGTGCCGGAACCCGGCTCGGCCGTCCTGCTGTTGGGCGGAATCTTTGCCGGGGGGTATCTCTATCGCAAGCGCAGACGAAAAACGGTCGCCGCGTAAGATCGGCGTGAGGAATCCCCTCCGATGACGCTGCGTGTCAGCGTCGGCTCAGCCTCGGGTCCCCTCCCCGAGGCTGATGTTTTGTCAGCCACATGATAGTGCCGGCCGCGCGGCCGCGGCAAGTCCCGCGCAAATATCCAAGGTCGGGTCGCCATGCGGGCGGGGCCGACATCATGACGGGCCGCCGGAGCGGTTGGGAAGACGGTGTTGCCAAAAGGCGCGCTTGGGGGGTAAGCTGCATTCTACGCCTTGCGGCGGAGCGACTCGCCGCGGCGGAGTTTCGATTCCGACGGAACGTCGTATTCGTCCGCTGTGAGCGGGCCGTTGACGGATCGCGGCTCTGCTCGCTCGGTTGGAAGATACGCCCCCTCAGGAGGAGGTGTCCGTGTTTGTTGCCGTTACGACCCGGTGTTTTGCCGATTTGCCCTTAGCGGCCGCCTTCGAGCGGTTGAGCGACCTCGAATTCTCGGCCGTGGAGATCATGCTGCACGAAGGGGACGGTCAGTTGAAGCCGTCCCAAGTGGCCGATGATTTCGAGTCGGCCGTGGCTGTCTGCCGCAAGACCTTTCGGTTGACGCCGGTGGCGTACAGCTTCGAGACCGACGCGACGGGCGAGGAATACTTTCGCCAATTTGCCGCATGCTGCAAGCTTGCCAAAGCTACCAGGGTCGTGCCGATGGTGGTGCGGTCCAGCGAGCTGGGTACGCCCTTCAATGAGGAAGTGGAGCGGCTCCAGCGGATGGTGGCGATTGCGCAACTCGAGGAGGTGGTCGTCAGCCTGTTGACCGAGACCGGCCGAATGAGCGAGTCGCCGGATACCGTGACCGTGCTATGCAATCACGCCAAAGGCCTGGGGATCGCGCTCGACCCGAGTTACTTCATCTACGGCCGGGAAAATCCCCCCTCCATGGAGCCGCTCTTCAAGCACGTCCGCCATGTTCGACTGCGGGACACGAAGAAAGACAAGTTCCAGGTCCGCGTGGGGCAGGGTGACGTCGAGTACGGCAAGCTGATCGCGAGGTTGGAGCGCTACGGCTACAAACAGGCGTTGTCGATCGACATAGTCCCTCAGGCGGACGTGGATCAGGCGGCGGAGTTGCGAAAGTTCCGCCTCTTATTAGAAAGCCTTCTCTGATCCGTGTCGTCACGATATTGCCTGCGGGGTCCTTGATCCCGGTGGCGCTCCCAATTCTCGGGTCGCGCTTCGTGACGGCGGATTGCTCCCTTTCCCTAGGCTTCCTATTCTTACCTTCTTACCCCAAAACCAAGCCGGTTCCTACCCGAAACCAAGCCGGCACTCGGCAAGCGAGGTCGGCCCTCTCAATCACCCCCCCCAATCGGTGGTCGGCTCATACTCTCTGTCGCGGTTATTCTCCCTGTACTACGGCGAGGATTCCGGGGAGTTTTCGCTCTGTCGCGATTGTGTAGCGGTCAGCCGCACGCATAGAATCGCTAGTCCCCCCATTATCCTTATGTTTACAGGTTTTTCGGAGAGTTCTTGCTATGCGT
This sequence comes from Thermogutta sp., assembly GCA_012798155.1. GTDB lineage: Bacteria > Planctomycetota > Planctomycetia > Pirellulales > Thermoguttaceae > Thermogutta. The sequence continues at coordinate 4,130 of JAAZNR010000867.1, forward strand.
AATGGCGGCCATTTGACGATTATGAACAAAGTAGCCGACGTATCGAAACTGCCGATGGTTTGCCATTCTTCGCCGTTAGGCGTTGTGGCGACCGTATCGCGGTGAGCGGCGGCAAGGGTCGTGCCGTCATTTCGGCGGGAATTGGCGATTCCCGCACGTTTCGCGGCGAATTAGCCCTCTGTGGGGGGGCATTCCAATGCCTGACTCAGCCGGTAAATCGTCCGAGGGTTGAAGACATGAAGAAGGTGTTATCTCCCGGCAGTTGTGCGCCGCTCTTCGTCGTGGGATTGATACTGGCGGCGGGCGGCGTTGTGTGGGGGCAGGAGACGGCATCCGCCCCCGCGGACTCCGAGACGGCGGCCGTTGCGTCGATGCCGCTTGCCTCGGCGGAGGCGTGCCCCGAATGCTGCCCGGTCTGCGGTTGCCCAAGGCACGTCCACAAAGACGCCTTGATCGCGGGCTTCAATTGCGGTTGCCGGGGCAGCTACAAGTTCCCCGTTCCTCCGCGATTCACGTATCACTGGCCGGGGATGTACGCCCAGCAGACCATGACGGGTTACTGGAGTCCCTACCGCTATCCGGCCCTCAAGCCGCCGCCGTGGATGCATCGGCCGGCTGGGTCGCGCGAGGGTAATTGGCGTCCCCTGCCGCAACCCGCAGTCCCGCCGGCGGCGGGCTCCCCGAGCGACGTCCATCCGGAACCTGCCCCGCTGCCCGGCACCGTCGGCCCGGTACCGGCCCCGATGCCGTAGCCGAACCGACCGGGAAGACCGCGTGGGATCCCTTGCGAGCGGTCGGACCGATGATGGCACGCGCCGCCGAGGCTCGAGGCTGAGAAGGATTGTTCTTCCTCCGACCTGGATTGAGCTATGAAACTCCTGTTTTCAAGACAGATGCGGTGGTCCCGAGATCGGGGCGGTTTCCGGTGGAAGTGGGCGGGCTGCCGCAACTCTCGGGCGGGGGGGCTTGCCGTGGCCGCCGGCTGCGCTCTGGCCGTGGTCCTGGGGTGGGCCGTCGCGTCGCGGGGTTGGGCGGATCAGCCGGCTGCCCGGGAACCGGCGGCCCCTCCCCCGCTGGAGATTCGAGTCGCCGCGGCTCAACCTCTGACAGCGTTGCCAACAGGGTCCGCCGAGGGTTCGGCGGCCGGCATGCCAGGCACCGCGCAGGCGGCGGCATTGACGATCCGCGATGCCGCCCCCGCATCCGATCCTTCCCATGCGGCGGAGGACGTCGGCGAAGTCATCTTAGAATTGGACGCGGAAGAATCGACCTTGCAATGGGAGGCGGAAGAATCGCCTGGACTCGATGTCGGCGACGGCGACTGCGGGGTCCGAGACGGCGACCGCCGGGATGCGACTGCCGTGATCCGCCCCCGTGACGGCGCCGACGAAACGGCCGCCGAGCCGGAGATTTGGGTGGAGGATACGCCCGAGTTGGAGGTCGTGCCGCAGGCCCAAACTCCGCTCGCCGAAAACGCCGGCCCGGCGGCATCGGTCCGGCCGGACGTGGCAAGAAACGGACCCCGGGCCGTCTTGCGAGCCGAAAAGGGAGCTTCCCAGGACACGGCTCTGGCGGATCGCGTGGGCGTCGAGCGCCTGAATCTATCGAGCGGCGCCGCGGTGGTCCTTGAATTGCGGCCGGCGGAGAGGATCGCGGATACGCCGTTTGGGGAGGCCGAGTCGCGACCGTCGCGGAGTGAATTATGGATGCAAGAGGCGGCGGCTCGCGAATCGGCGATGAACCGCGGTGTCATTCGGGCTTGCCTGCCCTGGCTCTCGCCGACCGCCCTGGGAAATCTGCGTGAGGAATCGCCGGGCCGGGTGCCGCTGCCGGCGCGTCATACCGCGCCGATTGCCCGAGGGGATCGAGTGTCCTGTCTGAAACCGACGAGCGATCGGGCATGGCGTGCGGAGCCGGCCGCCGAAGAAGCGGTGATCGCTGATCGAGAGCTGCGGCTGGTCGCCGGAGAAGCGGTGGTCGCTGATCGAGAGCTGCGGCTGGTCGCCGGAGAGGAACAAGCGATGACCGCGGCGGTCGAGCTGGCCGCAAGCGGCGCGGACGGGTCCCGGCGCTTGGTGCAAACCGGCCTGGATTGGCCCGCCGCCGATACCCGCGCGATGGATTCTCGGACCGGCGCCAAGCTCGCCCAACGCGGAGACGCGGCGGATCGCATCCTGCCCAGGGTCCTCGCGTCGCCAAGGGAGTCGCCAGGGGAATCGACGGCCGATCTGAGACCGATACCGTCTCGGCCGCCGGTAGCGGCGGGGCCGGTGGACTTGCCTGTGGACGGGAACTCCTCGCCCCGGCGGTTTTCGATTTCCCCTCAAGATGACCAACCCGGCCGCGATCCGGCCGGCGACATCCAAATGCCGCTGGCGACGGTCGGCACGGGGCGTGACGCGGCCGGCAATCGCGGTTCTGAGAACCGCGGCCGAGAGGCGTCTCATCGCTTCGTCGCGGCGGAGTCGGGTCCTAGCGGGTCCGAGGGAACGCAGGGGATGAAAGTGATGCAATTCTCGTCGCCCGAACGCGCCGTGCCCGGCGAAGCGACGCCGCTGCTGGAAGCCCCGAGCTTGGACGACCCGCGGCCGACGGAAGGCCCGACCGGCGACGGCTTGGTGGAGGAGGCGGCGTCATCGGAAGGGGACACGGGCCTTGCCGCCGCCCTTTTCGAGATCATCGAGGAGTCGGGGGAGATGACGGTGGTCGTGCGGCGGAGCAAGCTGCTGCGGACCAAGGTGGACGTCTATCGCACGGCGGTGGTCGATCCGGCGGTCTGCGACGTGAGCCAGTTCACGCCCCGCGAGATCGCCGTCCTGGGCAAGGGGCAGGGGGCCACGCACGTCACGTTCTGGTTCGCCGACGAGCGCTACCGGCCGGTGACGTACCTGGTCCGCGTGCTGCCCGACCCGGAGATCGAAAAACAGCAATCCGAGCGGTACTCCCTGCTGCAATCGCACCTGGCCCGGCTGTTCCCCGAGAGCAAGGTCGAGCTGACGGCGGTGGGGGACAAGCTGATCGTGCGGGGTCAGGCGCGGGACGCCGCCGAGGCCGCCCAGATCATGGCCGTGATCCGGGGCGAGCTGGTCCGCGCCCGCGGCGTGGCGGAGGGTCAGGCCGACGACCCGGTGGGCCGCCTGGCCGCCGGGCAGGAGCTGCCCGCCCTGCAAGTCATCAATCTGCTCCGCATCCCCCGCCCGGCCCAGGTCGCCTTGAAGGTCAAGATCGCGGAGTTGAATCGCTCGGCCGCCCGCAACTTCGGCGTGGACATGAAGCTCAATCTCGATCAGGGCAAGTTCCTGATCCAATCGCTGCTGAACCTGAGTTCCGGCGGGACGGCCTCGATCCTGGGGACCTTCGACGGCGGGGATCTGAAGTTCGGCATCCACTACTTGGAAGAGCACGGCGTGCTGCGGATGCTGAGCGAGCCGACGCTGGTCACGCTGAGCGGCCGGCCGGCCACCTTCATCGCGGGCGGGGAGTTCGCCGTGCCGACCACGGTGGGCGTCAACGGCGTGGGGGCGGTGAC
>JAAZNR010000868.1 GCA_012798155.1 Thermogutta sp.
CCGAGCCGGTGAGAGCCGCGGCCCCCGAAGCGGCCGGGAAACCGTCGTCCAAGCGAGCGGGCGCGGGCGGGCGTCCGAGGGTGTCGGCTCAAGAGGAGCGACGACGCCTGCGAATCCTGGCCCTGTGGGATGAGGCGCGAGCGACCGGGATCGAGATGACGGAGTTTTGTCGCGACTACAGCGAACGGCACGGGGCGGAGTCGCGCGGCAAGCTGACCACCAAGATGTTGAGGAGATTCGCGTCCTGGCGAGACATGCGGGGCGCAAGGAAACGCGAGACGGAATAGCGGTTTCGAGTTTGTTAAACTCCCCCGTCAATAGCCGGTGAGTTTGTTAACAAGAATTCGTACCCGTGGCAACGCCCGTATTTCACGGGCTTTTTTTATGCGCCCGTGACAAAATTGCTAACAAACTCGACGCCGGGAGTTTGTTAGTTAACACGGCCAATATACTGCGGGTAGTGGTGCGTGGATGGTTGGTTTCTATGACAGTTTGGAGGCACGGTGATGAACATGAAGGAAAGTAAGGAAAGCGGAGTGCAACCTGAATTGATGCCGGTGGATGACGTTGCGAGGTTGCTTTCGGTATCGAGGCGAACCGTGTGGCGAATGCGCGATAGCGGCCACCTTCCGGCCCCTGTGCGGCTCGGCGGGGCGATTCGCTGGCGGCGCGGGGATATTGAAAACTGGATCGCGTCCGGTTGTCCCCCGGTGCGGACCGCCAAAGCGAAGGCGGAGGGCGACCGGTGAAGCGTTTCGCCGTTTCCGCCACAGTGCCGCAAAAGCCGGTGAAGGCGGCTCCGGTTCCGCCAAGACCCGCGAAGACGCCTGTTCTTTGTGTCTGCTGGCCGCCGGAACGGGACGGCGAACCATGGCGCGTTGAGGTTCGCGCACCACGTGACGCCTTGAGCGTGCGAATCCTTTGTCCGCCTGTGGCCTACTTGCAGGACCCTGCGGCCGCGGTTTTGGCCGAGCATTGGCTTCGCCATAAGGTGCCGACGACGTGGCACGACTTGCTTTGGCCGAGCGCGGTGATCGCGGACGAGACGTTGACCCCTCAAAGGCCAAGCGACTATTGGAACCAACAGGCCGATCTTTCGACGCTGAGAGGAGTCTTATCGCTATGCAAGGGGTAAATGGAAGCCTGAAGATCGACGTCACGGAGGCGGGTCGAGGACGCTTTCGCGTGACGGCGGCGTCCGGCGATCAAACGTTTGTGGACGAAACCTTACTCGGGTCCGAAAAGGATCGCGCGGCTTTGGCGGCGAAGCTCGCAAGCGTCTTTGCGGACTATGACGCGGCGGCGATTAGGGACCGGCTCGATCAACTGGCCTATCAAGCCTGCTCTCCGGCCGGCGGGAGTGACGGCGTGGACGGCGACCGGTCCCGCGATTCGCAAGCGACGATGCTCGTCAAACTGGCCGAAAGCCTGGAGTTGTGGCACGATCCCAAAGGCGAGGCATGGATGACCATCGACGTTGACGGCCACCGCGAGCATTGGCGGTTGCGG
>JAAZNR010000869.1 GCA_012798155.1 Thermogutta sp.
AACAGCCGGTCAGGAGCCGCGGCGAGCGCCTCGCGAGGGGGCGGTACCCCGCGCGCCGGGATAACCGCTAGCCGGTTCCGACGTCCGCGAGCCTGAACCTCTGCTGCCGGCTCGGCTTCGGCCGCGCGGCGCCGATCCGGACATGTAGCTTTCATATTCGCTGCCGTACTCGCTTCCATACTCGCTGCCGTATTCCGAACCGGTCGTCGGATAACCGTACATCCCGCCGGTCGGGGTCTGCGATTCCGTGAATCGCTTGTACTCCGTCTCGTCCGCGATCTCGTCCCGCACGGAGAGATTGCCTTCGGGATCGAGCAGGACCACGGAGCCGGGGAACGTCTCCTTGTCCTTGGTGGGCAGCGTCTCTCCGCCGGAGATGTCGAGGATCATCATTCGGGAGAAGAAGTCTAGTTCCGGCTCCGGTTCGGCGGCCGGTCCTCCCATGCCGTAGCCCATCTCGCCGGGATAGCCCGGCGGACCGGACGTCGGATAGTCGCTCGTCGAACCGGGCGTGGAGCCCCTCTCCGCCGAACTCGTGGACGAGCGTCCGCTGCGACGCTGCCGCCGGCCGGGCATGGCCCCTTCATAACCCTCTTCGCCGTACCCGTATTCCGACGAGTACGAACTTTCCGTCGTCTCCTCCTCTTCCTTCGGCGGCGCCAGCTTCTTGACCTCCTCGGCGGTGAAATCCACCACGGTACCGCGGATCAGGTCGGCGAATTCCTGGAACTTCTTTCGGCCGCTACCGGGCTGAAACACCGTGACGCCAAGGGCGATCTTAGGCTCCAAAGTGGGGATGCGGCCCGGCTTGGCGGGACCCGCCAAAACGCTGACGTCGGCCGGCACGCGGACCATATTGCTGGCTTCGCTCCACTTCGTAATCAAGAAGGGGTCCTCGGCATAGGATTCATCCTGGAGGTATTGCGGCGGAACCCGGTAATTGGGATTGGTCAGGTACAACCGCACGCGATAGCGGTACTTTTTTCCCGGCTCCACCTGGTAATCGACGAACCGGAACAATTTCAGCGGGGCCTCTTTCATGGCGGCCCGCAAAGGGATGGCTCCGCCGGGCGCCCCGTAGCCGTATTCCGAGTATCCGTATTCCGTGGAACCTGCCATTCCCGGATAGCCGGGAGGGGCGCCGTAAGACCCGGACGTACCGTAGGGAGAAGGCCCGTAGCCCGGCATCGTGCCTGGTGCTCCCGGGCGGATTTGGGTCGGGTCGATGGGCGCATCCGGGATTTCGGGGACGGGAGGCTGTGCGGCACCGCCGGGCGCCCCGGGGGCCGTCGCTTCGGCCGCGCCGACCGCTCCCGGCTGCTGGGGCAGCGTCGTGGGCATCGCGCCGGGGGGGCCCATCGGTCCGGTCGATCCCGACATCTCGCTACCGTACATGCCATATCCGCCGTACATTCCCCCCATGCCCGTGCGCGGCCGGTCCACGAAGGGTATCTCGGGATCATGCGCGACTTCCGGCCCCCAGGTATCCCCGGCCGCAAGCTGAGCCAGCGGCCAAGTGAGGGGCACCTGCCCCGGCGGCATCACGTATTCCGGGCTGACGTAATTGAATGCGTCTCGTTGAATCCGGGAGGCTTCCGCCCAGCGCACCCGGGCGTTGATCGCCTCCCACTGGAGCGAATCCACCGGTTGATCCTCATCGGTGATCTCGGCCCGTTCGATGTTGTAATACACGTATTGGGGGCGTTCTCCCAATGCCGCCGCGGTGCCGTAAGCTCCGCCGCCGTAACCCGGATAACCTGAACCGCCCGGATAGCCGCCCATTTCGCTCCCGTACTCGCTCCCGTAGCTCGATTCCGATCCGGGATAACCGGTGGGCATGGCAGCCCCGTAACCCATCGCGGAGGAAGCGCCGCCGGCCAGGCCGGGCGCCCGAACCGCGTTCTGCAACACGTCGCGGAAGGCTTGAATCTGCTTTTCCCATTCGATCAGGCCGGTGACCACCACCCAGCGCCGGCCGTGGGTCGCACCGCCGGAATAGCCGCCATAACCGGACATGCCATAGCTGGAGTATTCGCTGCCGTATTCCGACCCGTAAGCGCTCTCACCGGTCATGACGGGCATGGGAGGGGCGCCCATCGGCCCCGCGGTGCCGTAACCCGTCGAACCCATGACGCCGGGATAACCGGCGGTTCCGGCC
>JAAZNR010000870.1 GCA_012798155.1 Thermogutta sp.
CCGAAAACCCGCGGAGAGAGACTAAACAGATCGAGATAACGATTCGAGGAGACATAGTTCTCTCGGAGACTTTCATACTTGGTGAATGATAAAACTCCTCGGTCGAGCAAAAATGCTATGAGGTATTCGTATTCGTTAAACGGGAATACTGACACGAGGGCGTCCAGCCGCCCTTGCAACAGACACGCATCTTCGCTCCGCAACAATGCCATGAGGTTATGAATATCTTGTCGCAGTTCCTCTTGGTTCATCGCCAAGCGTTGCCATTAAAAGTCTTGACCAACTTCAGGAAAGGGATTCCGCCACTGCCAGCCGGTCTTTCCGGTCGTCCTGTAGCGCTCCAGCCGTCTGATCGTCAGTTCGGCGAAGATGGGATCGATGTCGGCGGTATACGCGACACGATCGAGCTGTTCCGCGGCGATCAACGTGGTCCCCGAGTGAGCGAACAAGTCGAGAACGATGTCGTCTTTATTGCTGCTGCTTTCAATAATTCTCCGCATGGCTTGAAGCGGTTTTTGAGCATAACATCCGGGCACGTTCTCCTCCATACGGTAAAACACTTGTTGAATGTCCACCCAGACGTTCCCCGGACGAATCGTGCCCGATTTGCTTCTTTCAAGGTTCTCGGTAAGGCGGCCGTTGACTTCTTTGTAATAACCGCGAAGGATCTTTGGGATATCCGTGTACACCACTCGAAAACCCGGATTCCCCTTCGTGTAGTGCAGTAATTCTTGTCTAACCCACATCCAATTCTTTTGCGTGCCGAAGCCTCGTTGATTTCGAACGGTGATAAAGTTTTTCGGCCTGAGAAGAGTGAATGCGCGCATCAAGATCATGAAGTCGGGAAGCGGTTGGAAGTTGTCGCGATAGTCGGCCCCGATCCAGACGTAAAAGTGGGCGTTGGGAGCCAGGGCATCCAGCGTCGCCGCCACCCAGTTTTTCGAGAAATCGAGATAGGCGGGCAAATCTATTTTTGGCAGATTGTGCGTGTTGGCATTGCCGACCACAACATTGTACGGCGGATCATTGACGGCCAGGCTCGCCTTGGCTTTACCCATTAGATTTCGAACATCTCTCACACAGGCGGCGTCGAGAACGCCCACCCGATGCCCGCGAACGGGATCTTCCCATATTTCCCCATATTGGAGTCGACAAAAAGGGGCTAACCGTTCCCGCAGCTCACGGCTGCTGTCGAGCCGCGGTAGTCGTTCGGTCGTCCGGCCCGTATTCGACCGGTGTGCGGAGGACGTGGTCTCGAGCGGAAACAACGTGTCTCGCTGTGTTCGAGGCATGGACCTCCCCCGTGATTTTTAGTTGATCTCACGACACGATCCGGCAGCGTAACAAAACCGGTATTTTACCAGGTTTGCGGCCGCGTTGCGAGATAAGGAGCGGGCCGTCGAGGGGGTTTGCGTCGGCGCCGGAAGGGTTTGCGTCGACGCCGGGTGGAAGCGCGCGAGACGACACGAGCCGCCGGCGTAAGCCGGCGGTGGGGGCGCTGCGAAGACGCGCGGCCGGGTGGCTGGGGTCGGAGCGCAGCGCAGCCCCC
>JAAZNR010000871.1 GCA_012798155.1 Thermogutta sp.
CGGCTCGGACGGAATCGGTGGGGTTTGTCTTCCAAAGTCGGCTTCCCGTCGAGGTAACTCATGGCTGAAAAAAAGTTCTTGCGTGTGGCGGTAATCGGGGGTGACGGTACCGGACCGGAGGTCACGGCGGAGTCGGTCAAGGTTCTGAAAGCCGCGGCCCGACTGGAGAATTTCGAGATCGAATTCAAGGACTTCGACCTCGGCGGCGAACGCTACCTGAAGACCGGGGAGATTCTTCCGGAAGACGTCTTCCAGGAACTGAAAACGTTTCCCGCCATCCTCTTGGGCGCCATCGGGCACCCCGAGGTCCCGCCGGGCGTCTTGGAACGGGGGTTGCTCCTCGAGTTGCGTTTCCGCATGGATCAGTACATCAACCTGCGACCGGTGAAGCTCTATCCCGGCGTGGAAACGCCGCTGAAGGACAAGGGGCCGAACGATATCGACTTCGTCGTCGTTCGCGAGAATACCGAGGACCTTTATACCGGGGTGGGCGGCTTTCTCAAAAAGGGCACGCCGGACGAGGTCGCCACGCAGACCGCCGTCTTCACGCGCAAGGGTTGCGAACGGTGCATCCGCTGGGCCTTTGAGTATACTCGCAAACGGAACGCGAAAAAGCGGCTGACCCTGGTCGCCAAGACCAATGTCTTGACGTACGGCCACGACCTCTGGTGGCGGACCTTCCAAGAGGTCGCCAAGGAATACCCGGACATCCAGACCGACTACAACCACGTGGACGCCTGCTGCATGTGGATGGTCAAGAATCCCGAATACTACGACGTGATCGTGACCACCAACATGTTCGGCGACATCATCACGGACTTGGCCGCCATCCTCCAAGGCGGGATGGGAGTGGCGGCGGGCGGGAACATCAACCCCGAGCCGGGCGGAACCAGCATGTTCGAGCCGATGGGCGGCAGCGCCCCCAAGTACACCGGCAAGGGCGTCATCAACCCCATTGCCGCCATCGCCGCGGGGGGCATGCTGCTGGAGCAGGCGGGCTTCGCGTCGGCCGCCGCCAAGATCAACCAGGCCATCCAAGTCGTCACCGGCACCAAGATGAAGAGCCAGGCCGCCGGCAAGATGGGCTATTCCACGTCGCAGGTCGGCGACCTGGTCGTCGAGGCCCTCGGCGCCTTGTAATCTACCGCCCTATGCCGATAATGCATGCTGATGGATGTCAACGCCGCTCGCGCCGAGCATCGGCATCGCCGGCATCGATGCCGATGGAGGCGCGGAACCCGTCACCACAAGGAGAAAGTCATGTCCGACGCGCCGCAAGCCGATTCCCAGCCCGTTGCCGTCCGCATTCCCCTGATCGGTGAGGCCGCCCCGGCGTTCCAGGCCGTGACGACCCAAGGCCCCATCCGGTTTCCGGAAGACTACAAGGGCAAGTGGGTGGTCCTCTTCAGCCACCCGGCCGACTTCACGCCGGTCTGCACCACCGAGTTCATGACCTTCGCTACGCTGATGCCGCAGTTCGAAGCGCTGAACTGCAAGCTGATCGGGCTGTCCATCGACAGCAACTTCAGCCACATCGCGTGGCTGCGGACGATCAAGGAGAAAATCAAATACCGGGGGATGGAGAACGTCGAGGTGACCTTCCCGGTGATCGCGGACCTCAAGATGGACGTGGCCCGCAAGTATGGCATGGTGCAGCCCTCCGCCGACGATTCCCACGCCGTTCGGGCCGTGTTTATCATGGACCCCGAGGCGAAGGTCCGGGCCGTGCTCTATTACCCGTCGAGCATGGGCAGGAACTTCCCTGAGATCCTCCGCATGGTGGTGGCCTTGCAGACGGCCGACAAATACCAGGTCTCCACGCCTGCCGACTGGCAGCCGGGCGACGACGTGATCGTGCCGCCCCCAGGCTCCTGCGGGGGCGCCCAAGAGCGAGTTCAGGCCAAAGACGGCGTCAAGTGCCTCGACTGGTTCCTTTGCTTCAAGGAAATCCCCAAGTCGGAGCTGAATCTGCCGCCGATGTGGAAATAGTCCCCGGAGTTCGTTCCACGCCCTGTCATGGAACGGCCATGACGGGGCACGGCCGCCGAGAGAGTGCATCTCAATATCGGAAGGAACCGACGACGGCCAAACGGTTGTTCAGCACGACCAAAGAGGCCGAATGATGAAACAACTCGCCATTGCCGCGGCGGGAATCCTCGCCGTTGCATCTCTCTCGACTTGCTGGGGGCTTCTCTCGACTTGCCGGCTGGGTGCGGCCGAGCCTGAGAAGGATACCACCTTCTCGGTCAAGCCCATCGGGCACATCCGGAAGTCCGAGGGGCGAACGTTGATCGTCCTCGACAAGAAATATGAGCCGGGACTGCTCGGGCTGGAGGGTTTCTCGCACATCTACGTTTTTTGGTGGTTCGACCGGAACGACACGCCCGAGAAACGAGCCGTCCTCCAGGTCCATCCGAGGGGCGATCGGGAGAATCCGCTCACCGGCGTGTTTGCTACTCGATCCCCTGTGCGGCCGAACCTGATTGGCCTGACTCTGTGCAAGGTCATCTCGGTCAAAGGCAATATCGTCGAGATCGAGACCTGCGATGCCTTCGACGGCACGCCCGTTCTCGACATCAAGCCGTTCTTCCCCGGCTCTGACACGGCCGAGAACGCCACGGTTCCCGAATGGTCGGCGAAGTCGAGGAAGTAACGGGAATGAAAAGAGAGGTAACCCTTCACGGGGACGATCCCAATTTCGTCCGAGCAAGCCCGCGCAAATGGGAGTCTCCCCATGCGGCGTGAATAGGCCGGGCGGCTGGGGTCGTAGCGTAGCGCAGCCCCAGCCGCGCCTGTTCGCAGTGCCTCCACCGGCGGCTTCCGCCGTCGGCTCGTGAACCGATGCGGAAGGAACACGCGATGCACAACGCGCGAGCCTGGCGCGTCAGCCCGAGGCCGAAAGCGCGCAAGCCGCGATGCGTCTTGGATTTATGGAAAATGGTTGACTTTACCGCTCCGGCAAGTAAAATCGGGAGCTATGGGAGGGGTTTAAGGAACGAGGTGCAGGAAAGCGAGCAGCCGTCGTCTCGGCGAGGTATCGCTCAACGGCTGGCCTTTCGCTAGCGTCTCCTAACCCTTGTTCTCGGACAGTTTGTAGAAAGAAGAGGTGCACGATGAGACGAGCGGCGATGGTCTTTGGCGTCGTCCTGGGGGCTTGGTGCGCGGTCCCGACGGCGTTCGGGACGGCGATCAGCGTTCCCGAAAGCGGTGCCAAGTATGGCGATGTGCCCTTATCTTGGGGCGTCACTTGGGGCGGAGCCGGTATTCCGACCGATCACAGCGCCTATCGAGAAATCACCGACGGCGATTATACAATCCGGATGGCAATGCGGGCGCATGGAAGGTACGATTACGACGAGACCGCGGATCCCTCGGCCCCGATTTATTACGTTGAGACGGGCAAATTCGGTGGAAGTGGGCTGGACAAAGACTACGCTAAATGGAACTTTGCGTTCTATGGTGCAGTGGTCGATGCGACTGGCGCTGCTGTGACTCCACCGAACAACTATTGCGTGAAATTGCTGTATGATTTCGCCCCCCCAGCCAACACCGAGGCGTCAGAGCACGGCTCCGTTACCTTCACTCTTCCGTTCCAGACAACTGTCAATAACCAGAGCGTGACAGTGAATCCCGTCCAAGATTCCTGGAATCTCGCAATGGGCTTCCTCGGAACCGATAGCACGCCGACGATCGATGCTCCGAGTATCTCATTCGATCCGAACCTCAACGGCGAGTACACGTTCCGCTTGGCGGTTTACAAGGTTAGTTGCGAAACCGAGTTAGGCGCGGTATCGATGAAGGTGAAGGCCGTTCCCGAGCCGGCGTCCATGGTGGCCTTGGGCGGACTGGGACTGGTCGGCGCGGGCTGGGGCTTCGTCCGCCGGCGTAAGCTACGCGGCAAAGCGTGATTCGTAGCGCCATCGGCATCCTGCCGGCTCGCCGCCGAGTTGACGATTTCGAGCAAAGATTGGGAAGCGCGTGGGAGGATATCCTACGCGCTTCTTTTATTGCGGTTCCGCGACACCACGGACGCGAATGCCTCCACCGCCGGCTTACGCCGGCGGCTCACATCGCGCTGTGAAAACCGTAGCGCGAGAAAACACCGCCGGATTCCGCCGGCGGCCGGGTGGCTGGGGCCGTAGCGTAGCGCAGCCCCCAGCCGCGCCTGTTCGCAGTGCCTCCACCGCCGGCTTCCGCCGGCGGCTCGTGTTGTGTCGTGCGCTTCCAGCCGCCGGCTTTCACCGCGATTCCAGGCGCATCGGCGGCAGGGGCGGCATCGCCTTGAGGTATTGGAGATACTCCTCGTCCAGGCCCGTGAAGCTCCGGCCGGTGAGCCGCGCCAAGAGGTCGGGCGTATCCGTGCCGCGATAGACGGCCGACAGGCACTGCACCAGGACCTCGCGGTATTTGCCGCCCTCGTGGTGCATCAAAAAATTCGTGATGCCGGCCGCCTGGCTGTAAATCGCCCCGATCCGCGGATCGCTCTGCCAATCGTCCATCGTCATGGCGGTGAATTCGCGCAAGGGGATGTAGAAGTCGTCTTGCAGGCGGCGGAAGCGGGCGGCGATCATGCGGGGCGTGTCGATCCCGCCCAGCACCAGAAAGTCGCCTTCACGACGGAGGGTTTCCATGTACATGGCCGCCCCCTCGATGACCCAAAAGTTGCTCCGCCGCCCCGCCGTCGGCACCACCCGCCCCAATTCGTAGAACAATTGATGCGTCGCCTCGTGATAAACGGTGGTCACGTCGAGGGCCTTTTCCAAATCGGCCCCCTCGGGCAAATCGTGGAAGAAAAAGTAGGCCGTGCGGCGGTCCCCCAGGTACATCCCCCCGGTGATCTCGATCTGCGGGGCCTGGCTGCGAAGGGCCTCGTTATATCCCGCCCGCGTGCGGAAGACCACGACTTTATGTTGCATGGGCCGGGGGGCGAAGGCCCGGGACCGTGCGTCGAACAGCGACAGGACCTGGGCTTCCGTGAGGTAATAGCGGACGAACAGGCGGCTCCAAAGCTCGTGCAGGGTCTCCAACTTTTTGCCGACCAAGGCGGCCCCCTCCAGGCTGTGGTCGGTCCAGACCTGAAAGTGCTCGGTGTCCAGGGTCCAGCCGGTATTCGTTTCTCGGCGGCGGCGGGCGTCCTCCTCGGCGGAGATCCAGCGCGGCTGGGCGGGGCGTTCGCCGCGTTCAAAGCGGGCAAGCTGGGCCTTGGGAATCCAGCCGAAGCGGTCGTCCCAAATCTGCCCGGCCCGGAGTCGCCCGACTTCGTAGCGCGTCCGCCACTCTCCCGCATAGGGCTGGTAACCGAAGATGCGGCGGAGGGCCTCGTGGTCGGGGTCTTCGTGCAGGGCGCGGACGGCCAGGTCCAACGCCAAGCCCGCCCGGCCCTGCCGGACCGCTCCCCGCGCCAGGGCGAATAGGTCCTCGGCCTGCTCCCGACGCAAGGCCGTCCATTTTTGGTACCACTCCTTGACGCTGGGCGAGGCGTCGTCAGGCGGGGCGTCGCCCCCCATCTTTATTGGAAGGATCGGGACCAGCAGCCGGTCTTCGGGGACGGGCTGGAGCCATGCCCGGGTACGCTCCGCCGGCTCGCTCAGTCCTTCCGCTTCGCACCAGTCGGCCAGCTCCTCCAGCTTCTCACGATAGGCCTCGAACTTTCGCCGCACGGCGGCGACCAGCTCATCCCCGTTAGCAGGACGGGCCGTCACCCACGCCGCTAGCAGCGACATCGCGGCCAGGGCCAATTTCGATAACAGCTTCCGCGACGGTCTCAGGGCCGTATCCCCCCAACCAATGGAGCAGCGAATGAATCGGCGACGAATCCGACCGGGATGCGGGGTTTCCTGCTTATCCCCTTCCTTATAGTCTAGTTTCCGAAAGGGTCGGTTCCGAACGGCGAACAATCCGCGAACCAGTGCGGGGAGGTCCACGTCTTTCTAAGATAAGATACGCGAGCGGTCCCTATGGATACGCGAGCGGTTTCGGCGCCGAAGGCGCGGGGCATGTGCCCCGTCCAAGGTACGACGTACAATTAGAATGAATTGCTACGATTGAATTACGTCGAGTTCGGGGATATGGTTAACGGTTTCGTGCGGCATGGTCACGAGGGGTGATGATCCGCGCGCGATGCGGCGGCGCTCGGGGCGAGCCTTGCCCGCCGCCGGGGTAGTCCCGCCGATGCCTTGC
>JAAZNR010000872.1 GCA_012798155.1 Thermogutta sp.
ACCTGGTCCAAAGCCCGAAGGTGCTGCATCGCCAATTCACCGATGTGGCGACTTTCCACCTCGGCTTCGAAGTCGGCCTCGATCTCCTGTTCGATCAGATTGACGATCTGTTCCAGGGCGGCGTCGCCCACGGGCCGCTTCCAACAGGCCTTTTCCAGGCCGGATTTGAGTTTATTTCGGTCGAACGGCACTCGGGTTCCATCCCGCTTGACCACTTTCATGCGGCGACGCTCCACACGTTCGAAGGTCGTAAATCGTCGGTTGCAATGGTTGCACAGTCGGCGGCGGCGAATCGCGGTCCCGTCCCCCACGACTCGGCTGTCGATCACGCGGTTGTCGTCGCACTTGCAATAAGGGCATTTCATCGGCAGGGTCCCTCCGTGTCAGCGATTCCGCGGTCCGGCTTTATCCATCAGCGTGCCGTTCCGCTTTCGTCTCCGCCCAGCGGCGGGGAACCGTTTGCGGCGTAACGACCAGTCCACGGTCGCTAGCATCCAGCCCCCGATTTTACCACAAGGATCAACGGTTCGGATATCACATGCAAGCGGCTCAAAGGGGGGCGTCATCGCTTGCGGTTTGATCCCGGCGAGGCTCGATTTCCAATCGCGGGAGCGGCAGGGCAAACCACTCCTGCTTGGTCAGGCAATGCTTCCCTGCCGATTTGCGAGCCCCAATCATCTCCTCGCCCAACCTCACACAGCGATCCGCGAGAAGCAGCAACCCCCGGCCATGGATCCCGTGGAAGGGCGACGGTACGCCCGCCAAATGGGCCTCGGCGCGCTCGATCAAACTTCGGGCGCCGCGCAGATTTCCGCGGCTGAGATGGTGCAGGGCCACGGAAACCTGAATCAGGCCTTGCAGGAACTCCCGCAGCGGCCCTTCCGCCGCGAGCCAGACCGACTCCCAAATCTCATGTGCCTCGAAATATTCCCCGCGGTTGAAAGCGGCGATCCCCCGCTCGAATCCCCTCCGCTGCTCGTCGTTCATTCACGCACTCTTCCAAGCCGGGCCGCGCATCTCTCGGAGATCGATCGAGTTCCCCGAGGATTCGCCGTCTTCGGATTTCCCCCAGCAATCCTATTCGCATCGCCGTCCGCGGCCAAGACCTTTTGCAAATTGTAGCCGTTCACGCCCCTGCAGCGGCAGTCTTTCAAACGCGGAGGCGCAAAGTCTGTCTTTGAAACGCAGAGGGCAGAGAGGACGCGGAGAAAGAAAAGAAGAGCGGAGAAATTGGTAGCCGCATCTCTGGGTTCTCTGCGTCCTCTGCGTTTCCATCTTTTCATTCCGCAAAGCCGTTGACAGTCCGCGGGCAGGCACGTTTTCCGGGCCGTTGCGGGTCGAGCAACGTACCCGAGGCATTCCCGCCTGAACGCGGCAGCCCCATCCTCACGGGCTTCGCCGCAAGAATGGCGACGGTGCCCGTGAAGGGTCAGTGCAAAATCGCGCGGGAGAGGGCAAGTCGGACGCCCGCCGCCCGGCAACTCCCTCGCGCGCAGCCTTGACAGCGGCATTCGCCATGGTGACAATCCTCCTTTTGGCAGGCGGGGACGTTTTCCGGTAGAACCTTTCGACACGAATGTGCAATGCCGCCCAATTCGCGCACGCGGGAAATCCTGTCACTGCTGGCCGCCGAGTATCCCGACGCCTCATGCGCGCTGGACTTCCGGTCTCCGTTGGAGCTTCTCATCGCCACGATCCTGTCGGCTCAATGCACGGACGAGCGGGTCAACCAGGTCACGAGGTCCTTGTTCAAAAAGTATCGGACGGCGCGGGACTACGCGTCGGCCCCCTTGTCCGAATTGGAAAAGGACATCCAGAGCACCGGCTTCTTTCGCAACAAGGCGAAAAACATCCAGTCCTGCTGCGAGAGGCTGGACCGGGAGTTCGGCGGAAAGGTGCCGCCGGAGATGGATGTCTTGGTGGAGCTTCCGGGCGTCGGCCGAAAAACGGCGAATGTGGTGCTGGGGACGGCGTTCGGCATTCCATCGGGGATCGTGGTGGACACGCATGTCGCCAGGGTCAGTCGCCGGCTGGGACTTACCGAGCAAAACGACCCCGTCAAGATCGAGCAGGAGCTGACGGCGATCATCCCGCAATCCGAATGGATCGCCTTCAGCCACCGCATGATCCGGCACGGACGCCGGTATTGCCAAGCGAAGAAGCCGAATTGCCGCGATTGCCCCTTGGCGAAGGTGTGCCCTAAAATCGGAGTTGCGGAAGGGGCGAACGCATTACCCGCGGGGCCGGCCTCGAAGTCGCCTGCCCGGCGAGGAGAGTCGAAGCCGCCGACCGGGCCGCGCAGCCGCGCACGCAGCGCGGGGAGTCGCGGAAAAGAGAAAGGCAAGCGATAATAGGATGGTTTCCCGCAGCCGCCCGATCGCTCCTTTTTCGGTCGCGGGATCGGCTGGGGATGTCGTCCGTTTCAAAAGGTTTTCGCAAGCCTTGGTCTGGAAAAAAGCCATGATCCTTTCCGGCAAAGAGATTGTCGCGAATCTGGGCGGCAAAATCATCATCGAACCGTTTCGCGAAGAGCATCTCAATTCCAACAGCTACGATCTGACGCTGCACCATGAACTCCTGCTATACGAGGAAGTGGTGCTGGACATGCGAAAGCCGAATCGCGTCCGCCGCCTCGTCATTCCGGAGGACGGGCTGGTACTGACCGCGAACCAACTCTATCTCGGCCGGACGGCCGAGCGGACGGAAACCTACGATCTCGTGCCCATGATCGAAGGGCGATCCTCGATCGGACGCTTGGGGTTGTTCGTGCATGTCACGGCGGGCTTCGGCGACGTCGGTTTTCGCGGTTACTGGACGCTGGAGATGTTCGCCGTGCAACCGGTCCGTATCTATCCGGGCGTGCCCATCTGTCAGATTTTCTACCATGAGATTCGCGGCGAATACGAGGAATATCGCAACGGGAAGTATCAAGACAACAAAGACATCCAACCCAGCCTGCTTTTCCAGGAGCTGAACCCCGGTCTTTGTAGACGCCCTCGTACGCGATTGCCTTTCGGGATCGAGGAATCGCACGGTTAGAACCGACTCGAACCGGCACGTGCCGGTTGCGTGCGGGAGCAGATCATGCAGACTCCGCCCGCGGAAAAAGCCGCTCGGCTTCCGGTGTTTGCGGCATTGGGCATCATCGCCGCGGCCCTCGCCCTGGCGGATATCGCGCCGGACCGGACTGGGCCGGGCGTCACCTGCGACGAGCTGTATCACATCGGTTATGGAAAGCGGTTGGTGGCATCCGCATTGACCAGCGGATGCTGGACCACTCAGCCTGATCGGATTCGCAAAACCTACTCCTGGACGGCGGGCGGACCGCCGGTTCACCCGCCGCTCGGGAATTGGATTCTCGGCTGGACGCATTGGGTTTTCGACCCCGAGCCGCTCGATCTCACCGTGCTGGCGATTACTCCCGCCAGGTTCGCGGCAGCCTTGGCGCTGGGTATCTTGGTCTTTCTAATCGGTCGGTTTACGGCGGGAGAGCAAGGCACGGCGGCGGGTGCGGCGGCCGCGATCGCCGTGGTGCTCATGCCTCGTTTGTTCGGACACGCCCATTTGGCGACGCTCGACCTGTTTACCGCCCTCTTTTGCACCGCCGCCGTAACGACCGCCGTGGAGGCCCAACGACGCGGCGACTCCCGGCTTTGGTACGCCCTGGCGGGAGTCGCCTGGGGCCTGGCGATGCTGACTCGATTTCACGGGCTGCTGGTCGGAATCCCCATCGGCATTTGGATCATTTGGGCGGCCGAACGCCGGAGAGCGACGGCCTTCATCCTCTGGGCAAGCGTCGGGCTGATCGTGTTCTTCTTGGGCTGGCCCTGGCTCTGGATCGATCCGCTGGGCAACCTCCGTTTGTACGTGATCGGATCAACCCTGCGAACGCCCATCCACACCTTCTATCTGGGACGGATTTGGGACGACGTTGCGGTCCCTTGGCATTATCCTTGGGTGCTTTTCACGGTAACGATTCCCGTCGGCCTGTTGCTATTGGGTGCCTTGGGCGTCTGGGGGGCCTTCCCGCGGCGCGCCGGTCTATCGAAGTCGGTTGAAGCAAGGCTGGTCCGGTGGAACTTCCCCCACCTCTTCCTGCGGCGCGCCGGTTTTTCGAGGTCGGTTGAAGCCGCCTCGCACGAAAATATCGCAGGCAGGGAGCAGGCCTCGCCTCTTGGCCGCGGCTGGTGGCTGGTACTCGGAACGATCGTTTTCTTTCTCGTCCTGTTTTCCGCGCCGCGTGTGCCGGTTTACGACGGGGAGCGGTTGCTGTTGCCAGTGTTTCCGCTTTGGGCCGTCTTCGTGGGAATCGGGGCGAAAAGGCTCGTGGACT
>JAAZNR010000873.1 GCA_012798155.1 Thermogutta sp.
CAGGGCGATTTCATCCTGCGAAAGGCGGCGGCCGCGGGGGATTGCGTGCCACCGCTCTACGCACTTCCGGCAACAAGTCGCCGTCGCGTGTTGAGCCACGAAGACCGGATGCCCTTGCCACGGGGTCTGCCTGCCGTCATTTGGCGGCAGGGCTTGTCCCAAGCGGTCGCGGATGATTTCTTCCGCGTGGCGAGCGACAGTCTCCCAGCCCTTTCGGCGTAGATAAGCTTTGTCGGCCTCGGAGAGCGCGAAGGACGCGCGAAATCGGCTGCGTGCCAAACGTTCCAACCGTCGGTCGATCAGATCCATAGGATTGCTCTGTCGCGGTTCGGCGCAAGCCGGGATGGTACCCCGCCTGTATCTCAGATCGCCACGGCTCGATTGAGACTGCTCGTTTCCCCGCCGCGGCTGTCCAAAGATGCCCGTAAGCCTCGGAACCGGTTTCGTGTTGCTGCCAGGGGCATCATAATGAGTAAGCATCCTGTTGGGAAGTTTCGCGGGAGGAACTTCTTGCGCCAACCGGACACCCGTCAACTGGACACCGCGGAATTCGAGGAGGCTGGGCGTCCATGCTCACGGTGGGTCAAGTCGTGGACTTCTTGGAATCTTTCGCCCCCTCGCGTTTGGCGGAAGACTGGGACAACGTGGGGCTGCTCGTCGGTTCCTTGGAACGGCGGGTGCGCAAAATCATGACCTGCCTGACGCTCACGGAGAGGACCGCCGGCGAGGCGGTGGAACGCGAGGCGGGGCTGGTCATCGCGCACCATCCCCTCCCCTTCCGGCCGCAGCGACGCTGGACGACCGACACGCCGGCCGGCAAGGTCCTGTGGGATCTGGCCGCGACGCGCGTTTGCGTCTATAGCCCGCACACCGCCTTCGATTCCGCTTCGCGGGGTATCAATCAGCTCCTGGCTGAAAAGATTGGGCTGCAAGATATCCGGCCGCTGGTCCCGGACGCCGAGACTCCGGAACTGGGGGTAGGCCGCCAAGGAACGTTGCCGGCGGAGCTCTCGTTGCTGGAATGCGCCCAGCTTGTCAAGAATGTACTCGGAATCAAATACGCGCGCGCGGCAGGCTCGCCGCAGATGCCAATCCAGAGGCTCGCCGTCGGCTGCGGGGCCGCCGACGACCTGCTGGATGCGGCCGCCGCGGCCGGATGCCAGGCCTTCCTAGTCGGAGAAGCCCGATTCCACACATGTCTCGACGCGGAGTTTCGCGGGATCGGCATGCTGATGGTGGGGCATTACGCCAGCGAGCGGTTCGCGGTGGAACACCTGGCAAGCGTGCTCCAAGAGCAGTTTCCGCAAGTCGAGGTTTGGCCGGCGGACACCGAGGACGATCCGATCCGTTGGATGTAACGCGGGCTTCGCCGGGGGAGCATTCGCGGAACGTCGCGGGATCGCGGCCCTGCACCTCCGGCGAGACGGCTCGGTGACCCGAACGCCCGGCCGAATGCCTTCGTAATATGAATTAGTCGGCGAGTGATGATTCGTACGCTTGCGTTCCTTCCTGTCGGATGCAATGCTTGTGCGGGGTGCCTGTTCGGGGTCGGATGGGCGGCGGCAACGCGGATGTGTCTGTCGCAGCGGTGCCGGAACGATTAAACTTTAGGGCTTGGCGTCAACGGCGGCCGGGTCGGCGTCCGCGGCGGGGGCACGCGGGCTTGCTTGCGGTACCTCGCGCGAGAACTTGACCGCGCGATGAAAGCGCGGTGAGCGCTGTTTCCTGTTGCCCGTATTAGCTTCGGAAGGATCATTTTCAGCATGAATCCCGGAGTTCCCAATTGGGCCGCGGCATCCGACGAACTGAGGCAGGTTTATGCCGTCATCCAGGACGAGATGGAGGAGATCGAAGAGGCCTTGCGCCGTGAGCTGAAGAGCAGTTGCCGGTTCGTTGACCGGATGTTGAAACATGGTTTTCAATTGGGGGGCAAGCGGCTTCGCCCGGCCCTTGTGCTCTTGGCCGGGAAGGTCGGCGGTCAAATCATCCCCGACCACATCACCATCGCCACGGCCGTTGAACTGGTGCACACGGCCAGTTTGATCCATGATGACGTGCTGGATGAGGCAGTGATTCGGCGGCATTTGGACACCGTCAACGCGCGGTGGGACAACGAAGCCAGCGTTTTGTTGGGCGACTACCTGCTTGCCCGGGCGATGTCCCTGGCCGTATCGCTGGACACCATGGAGGCCTGCCGCGAAATCGCCGAGGCCGGCCATCGCATGTGCCACGGAGAATTGCGTCAAATTGCGACCCGCGGGCACTACGATCTGGACGAACACGAGTATCTCAACATCATCTCCGAAAAGACGGCGTCGCTTTACGCCGCGTGCGGACGATTGGGCGCACGGTATGCGGGAGCGGATGCCGACGTCTGCGAGCGTTTTGCCCGCTTCGGCATCAACCTGGGAATCGCCTTTCAGATCGTGGACGACATCCTCGATATTTGGGGCGATGAAGGGAAAATGGGGAAGTCGCTGGGCACGGACCTGTGCAAGCAAAAGCCCACTTTGCCGCTAATCTATCTTTTAGAGAGCATGGGAGAGGCGGATAAGGCGGAGGTCGTGGCCGTGCTCCGCGATCACCCTGACGGATTCCGGACCGCCGTTCGGCGTCGGCTCGTTCAAACGGATGCCATGGCCCGCGCCGAGCGCAAGGCGCAGTCCTACGTCCTGAACGCCCTGGAGGTCTTGGAGCCGCTTCCGAAGAGTCCGGCGACC
>JAAZNR010000874.1 GCA_012798155.1 Thermogutta sp.
GCGCGAAAGCGAAAAGGAAACCACGCACGCGATCACCTCCCTTGCTGCAATGGAAACGATGTGGGAGCACAAACACGGGATGACCGGCGATCGTGGAAACCGATTCCGCCGGCCGAGCCGACCTCGGCAGGCCCTTGCCGCTCGCTCCCGCCGCGGTTGTTAGTGTAGCGGCGGCCTGCGGCGGTTTCCACAATGCGATAATTCAATAAAGGGAGCCTGATTAGAGAGAGCCGTCCGGGAGCGGTCCGCGACGGTCCGGAGGGCCGCGCTCGGGCACGGCCCAAATCGACGCAAACTACTCCAGCACAGGCCGGCAGCTACCGGGAACTTTCCGCCCGCATGGTCCTCACGCCGAAGACGCCGCCCGCCCATTTGCCGGGCCGGGCTTGGAAGCGGATCGTGACCTGGGATTTGCCGCGGGTCAATTCCGCGGGAATGGGATAAACGGCGTCGAAAAAGCGATTGGGCGCGTTGTTCTCGAGCTTCTGCGCGGCGATCGAGACGCCGTCCACGAGAATCTCGAATTCGCGATGGCCGCCGCCGTCGCTGCCCCAGTACGTGCAGACCAATTCCATGGGCTGATCGGGGTCCACCCGCATCTGGAACGAGAACCACCCGCCGTCCGTGGCGTGCCGCCATTTTCTCCCCAAGGCCTCGCCGGCGCCGGTTCGCTCGCCTTGTAGATTGTGATCCCGTTCGGGCTGCATCTCGCCGATCCGCAGGACGTCCACGGTGCGGGCGGCCAATTCGGCCTCGCGCTGCTCTTCGGCGCGAATCTCGGCTTGCCTTTTCGCCCAGTCTTCCTCGGTGAACAGGTCCAGATACACCGTGTAGCGGCGATCATGGAGGCTGAAGAAGGGCGTCAAGGCGACGTCCCGCGGCCGGCCCACCCCCTCCGTGCGAAACGTCAGCTCGGAAGAGGCAACGGGCTTTACCCATTCGCTTACCGGCCGCCGGTCCGTCACCAAAACGGGGACGAAGCCGGGCTTGTCGGCCTCGGGGTTGTTCACCGGTCCCAGGTCCGCCGCCAGCAACGTGGGACCGTAAAAGATGCCGATGCGGTCCGGGTTGTCGGGCATCGACTCGGTGCGAAGCGACATGGGAAAGCGGATTTCCACGCGGTCGCCGGACTGCCAGCGGCGGGTGATTTCGAGGTACCCGGGGGCCGCGTCCCCGTCCCGCTCATACGTTTCCGGTTCGTCGGCGCCGGCCCCGCGGACCCGCGCGGAGATTCCCTGCCGCGCCCAGTGCGGATGCCGCAGACGCAACGTGAATTCCCGCGGTTGTCGGCAATCCATCGTCACCACGGCGGTATCGTCGTAGGGCCGGCCGGCGTCCAAACGCACACGGACGCCGAGGTCCCGCCAATGCAATTCGGAAGCAATGTACAAATTCACCCACAAGCCGGCCTCGTCGTGAAAGTAAATGAAATCGCCGTAGCGGACGTGGTTCTCCATGCCCGTGCCCATGCAGCAAGTCCAGGCATCGTGCAGCGGCTGGTACTCTTTGTAGTGGCCGGGCTTGAGGGAGAGATTGTAGATCACGCGGCCGTCGGGATGTTGCGTCGCGCGGATGTGATTCAAGAGGGCCCGCTCATAGAAGTCGGCCACGCGAGCGTCCGGATTCCAGCCGAACACGTAGCGCGTCAGCTTGAGCATGTTGTAGACGTTGCACGTCTCGGTGGTGTTCGTGGTGAGGCGGTCATTGAGCCGATCGGGGGGACCGAAGTGCTCATGATCGCCGTTCCCGCCCGTAATGTAGCTGTGGTGGTTGACCACGCGATCCCAGAAGAACGCGGCGGCCGCCCGATCCTTGGGGTCGCCCGCAAGCTCGTAGCGGGCGGCCAGACCGATCAGCTTGGGGATTTGCGTGTTGGCATGTTTGCCGGGGAGGATGTCCACGCCTTCCGCCAGCGGCTCCAGGATCGCCCGATGATGAAAGCGCCGCGACAGCCGCAAATAGCGTTCATCGCCGGTGTCGGCGTAGAGGTCGGCGAA
>JAAZNR010000875.1 GCA_012798155.1 Thermogutta sp.
CCAACCTCAGCTACGACTTGACCAAGCAGTTCCTGGTCGGCGTGGAAGCCGGCCAATGGAAGACGAATTGGGCGGGGAAGCTGCCCGGCGACAGTTTCCGGCTGGAATTCGTGGCGAAGTACGGATTTTGATCTTCTTCGCGCGAATCGCGCGTAGGGCGATAGATCCTTGCCCATCGCAACCGCGGCGGCCCGGTCTCTCCACAGTCCGGGCCGCATTGCTCTGTCACCGGATTTCTCTCGTAGCGGATTTCTCTCGTACCGGCCGGCGCTCCCGGCGGGCCAGC
This sequence comes from Thermogutta sp., assembly GCA_012798155.1. Lineage (GTDB taxonomy): Bacteria > Planctomycetota > Planctomycetia > Pirellulales > Thermoguttaceae > Thermogutta. The sequence continues at coordinate 287 of JAAZNR010000875.1, forward strand.
TTGATCCCCTGCGCTACCGCGCTGAGGATGTCTTTTCCGGTGCGGGAGGGGCCTCGGCGGACACGGCCGGCAGCGGCGAAGTCGTCGCCAGGATCGCGTTGCCCAGGTATTTTCGGGCAGCTTCGATCACGTCTTCCAGCGTGACGGCTTCGATCCGGGCGTCGAAGGTCTTTTCGTAGTCGTAGCCCAATCCGTAAAGCTCGTTCAGCACCGCTTGGAAGGCCTGATCCCCGATGGTGGTGTTCTCTTGGGCGTGGTAGGCCGTCAAAAGCTGCTTCGCGATCTCGACATCCTTCGGCTCGATGCGGCCGGCCTTGGCCTGTTCCACGCAGCGCTCGATTCGGGAAATGACCTCTGCCAGAGACTCCGGCGAGGTTTGCGACATGATCACGAAAAAGCCGGGCGCCGGTCCAGCGAACGTCGTGGCGTGCACCATGTAGACCAGCCCTTGACCGCGTAATTCCTCGTGGAGCCGGCCGCCGGGATAACCGTATCCCGACATGATCGTATCCAGCACCTGGACGGCGGCATAATCCTTTTCGTCGCGGACGGACGGCGCGGTGTACCCGAGGAACAAGAAGGCCGTCGGCTTTTGGGTTTGCAGATGTTTGGCGACGTCGCAAGGAATCGAGTTGTCGCGATCGAAGGAAATCTCCACGGGCTTTTCGGCAGGTTTCATCGCGCCGAACCACTCCTGGACCAGGCTCAGGGCCGCCTGCGGTTCGATGTCGCCGAAGACGGCCACGGCCGTGTTTTCCGGCACGAAGTAACGCGCGTGATGTCGAATCAAGTCGTCGCGGGTCAAGCTCTCTACGCTTTCCCGTTTTCCCTCCGGCAGGATATGGAAGGGCGAACTCGGGGGCAGCAGGTCGCAAAACAGCTCCATGGTTTCCGCGCTGGGCGAGGCCTTGCGGTTGGCGATTGCCGTCAACGTGAGTTGCTTGACCTTCGCCAACTCGTCTTCCGGGAATGTCGGTTTCAGGAGGCACTCCGCGACCAGGCTCCCCGCGGCGGGAAACTGATCGCGCACGGTCCAGAGCCGGGCCGTAAAAGTGTGCCGATTGGCGGAGAAGCTGACGCGGGCGTCATAGGTGTCGAAAAGCTCGGCGATTTCCCGGGCCGAATGGTTTACCGTCCCCTTGTCGAGCATCTGGGCGACGAGATTGGAGCGGCCCGCCGTCTTGTCGTCATCCACCAGATTGCCCCCCAAAATCGCCACCTGCATGGTGACGAGCGGCAGATTGGCCTGGCGTTTCAGGATCACGCGCAAGCCGTTCGGCAGCCGGACCATTTGCATCGGGCTTTCCTCGGCGGCCGCGGCCTCGGCTTGCCGCGCGGGCGACTTGCCGGGCGGGTAAATCGCCACGCGGTTCAGACGTTGGGGGACGAGATAGCGGCGAGCCGCCTCGCGGACCTGCTCCGCCGTCACCTGCTGGACGGCCTCGGTATAGGCGGCGTCGAAACGCGGATCGCCGGTCGCCAAAAAGGCTCGCCCCAGGCTGTCCGCCGAAGATTCCACCGTTTCGCGATCGAAGATCAGGTCGGCCGCCTTCTTGCGTTTGACGCGGTCCAATTCGGCCTGCGGGACAAGCTCGTCGCGCAGCCTCTCGATTTCCTCCAAGATGATCTTTTCCGCCTCGGCCTCGTTTTCGACGGGGCAGTCCACGATCACCCCGAACCAGCCGCGGACGTAAGAGGGCGTGGCGCTGGCTGCCGTAACATCGAGGACCAGGGGTTGATCGCGCTTGAGCCGGCGGACCAACCGCGAGCTTTCGCCGCGAGTGAGGATCTCGGCGGCCACATCCAGCGGATAGAGGTCGGGATCGCTCAAGCGCACGGTGGGCCAGGCCAGGACGAAATTGCAGGTTTCGCCGTCCATTTCGCGAATCGCTGCGCGGGGCGAGGTCTGCGGCGGCTCTTCCACCAGCGGCAGATACGTCTCGACGG
>JAAZNR010000876.1 GCA_012798155.1 Thermogutta sp.
GGGAACGGCATCGACGACCGCCTCCTGGGCCAAACCCGCCGAGGTGCGCACATAGCTCACCAAGTCTCGCCCGAAGAAAAACATCCCCGTCAAGAGCAACACTCCCGACCCGATCAGAATCTTCTTCAACATGACTCATCCCTCCGCATTGGGGCACCGATGGACTTGACCCTTGACCGCGACATAAACTGAAGAGGTCGTTTTTTCCGGCTCGCGAGCCGTCTGCGCTCTAGCAACCGGGTCGTAATAGGCAGCATCCATTCACCGATGTCACCGCATCCGGCAGTAGTTGGGAGGTTGCGTCGCAACCGGCTCCCGGCTCGCTTTCGCCGCCGACCGGCCGCTGGGGAAGCCCGACCTCGCTAGGTTATTCGCTTGCCGAAACCGGATATTGGAGGGCAATTCTCGCGCCGCCGCGAAAGTACGCCTCGGGGCCGGGCCTGAAATTGCCGCCTGCAACGGGGCTGCTGCCCACAACAGGGCAATTCACGCGGGGCCGCGAAACTACGCTGTCAGGGTAACCGTCACCCCGAAAAACAGTGAACCAATCACGAACCAAGCGTTAGCCGCATGAGTGAATCTCCGGAATCCCCGATCGAACGCATCCACGCCGGCCGGGTTCGAGTGGGAATCGTATGCACCGGCGGAGGGGTCCAGGCCCTTGCCCGACTCCTGTCCGAGTCGGGAGGCTCGCGGACGGTCCTGGAAGCCGTCGTCCCCTACTGCCGGCGGGCCGTGATACGCTATCTCGGCGCCCCGCCCGACCAGTTCTGCGCCGAACCTACCGCCCGATCGCTGGCCATGGCGGCCTTCTTCCGGGCCTTGGAACTGCACCGCGAGGAGCTGGGGGCCGACTCCTCCGCCCAAAACGGCGTTCCCGTCGCCGGCGTGTCGTGCACGGCGTCGCTGGCCACGGATCGCCCCAAGCGCGGACCTCACCGGATTCATGTAGCCGCCCAGAGCGCCGCCGCCACCGTGAGCTGGTCCCTTGAGCTGGAGAAAGGCAGGCGTTCTCGCGCGGAGGAAGAGGACGTCGCCGCCCGAATGATTCTGAACGCCGTCGCCGAAGTCAAAGGTACATCGGTGGAGTTTCCGCTGCCGCTGTTGCCCGGCGAGGCCGTCTTCACGCATCGGGCCGAGGCGCCGCCCGCCTGGCAGGAGCTTTTGCTCGGAGAAACGGATGCCGTGCGCTTGGGCGTGCCCGCCGATTGGACCGGCTCCGCCCCGCCCGCCATCTTTCCCGGCGCGTTCAATCCCCTGCACGCCGGCCATCAAAGGATGGCCGAGATGGCGGAGAAGATACTCGGCGTGCCCGTCGAGTTCGAGATCTCCATCTTGAACGTGGACAAGCCGCCGCTGGACTACGCGGAGCTGCGGCGCCGTGCCGCTCAATTCTCGCTGGAGGAAAGCGTCTGGCTGACCCGTGCCCCGACGTTCGAGGAGAAATCGCGTCGCTTTCCCGGCGCGGTTTTCGTCGTGGGCGCGGACACGATCCGGCGGATTGCCGACCCCCGCTACTATGGACACGACGGTGCGGCACGCGAGGCCGCCATCGCCCGCATCGCCGACCGCGGCTGCCGTTTTCTGGTCTTTGCCCGCTCCGTCGAAGGTCGCTGCCTGGAGCTTGAGAACTTGGACCTCCCGCCCGCCCTGCGCGCCGTTTGCCGGGGCGTGCCGCGCGAGCAATTTCGCGAGGACCTATCTTCCAGCGATCTTCGGACGGGAAGGCACGACACGCCGGAGTTCCTCGATTAGCCGACCCGGCGATTCCGCCGCCATTTTTCGACCCATCCGGGAACCGGGCGGATAACGCGCGCCCAAGCAACGTTGATGGCCACGAATGGACGCGAATAAAAAGCGCCGCCTGTGGAGCCATCAATAGAGCCGTGATGTCCCACAGGCAGCGCCGGCGCGGACGGTCCCAACGATAGGTACGCCTTAGCCCCTCATGCGGCGTCTTCCTCCTCATCCACCGGCCGCGGAACCCGCAACCGGCTCCTGCCTCCGGCGGCGACCGGCGAATTCACCCCCTGCGGCTCGCCTCGCGGCTCAGTCGGTCCGCCCAATAGATCGGCTCGGGCAGACGGCGGTGGAAGCAGGCGAGCGTCCATTCAGCGGCCCCCGCCGGATCGATGAGGTGGCCCGGCGAAACGTAAACGCACCGCGCATGGCCCGACCGTGAGCGGACGCAAGTGCCGACCGCTTCACCGTGCAAGACGATGGGCGTGGCGGTACCGGGCAGCCGCGGCTCGCCTTCCGGCAGACTGCCGCAGAGCAAGGTCTTGGTAATGCCCACGGTGGGCAAGCCGAGCAACACGCCCAGATGCGTTGCCAAGCCCGCCCCGCGCGGGTGCAGGATGCCCGCCCCATCCACCAACAAGAGGTCCGGTCGAAGCCCCGCCCGCTGCGCCTCCGCCACGGCGGCCGACATGACGGGCAATTCCCGAAAAGCCAGATAGCCCGATATGTACGGAAATCGGCACTCCCGCCGGACCACGATCCGCTCCAGCAGCCGGCCGTCGCGGCGGCGGATATGACAGTAGGCCGCCGCCGCCTCGCCGTTGGGAGCGTAGCTGGCATCCACGCCTCCCAAGTAATCGGGCGGGCGAGCTAACGGCCGCAAAGTCACCGCCTGACGCACCGCCTCTTGCTGCTCTCGCAATTTCGCCAGCGGCGGAGACGGCAGGACCGATCGCAACTCGTCCGCGGGAAGCATGGCCCGGGGCTGCCACGTGCCGTCGGGCGACAACGATCCCTCCGCACGCAGCCGCGCGACCTTGGCAGCCGCGTCGTCCACATATCCGCCCACAACCCCGCCCGCGCGAACCACGCGGTGGCAATGGCAATCCTCGGAGTGGGCATGTTCCAACAACCACCTGCCGATCCAAACCGCGGCGGCCCGATCACCCAACAGTTCGGCCAGCACGCCGCAGGTCGTCACCCTCCCGGCTGGAACGGCCGCGATCAAGGCACGGAGATCGGCCTCTAGGTCGGGCAACTCGGGTATGTCGGCAAATTCGGGCACGGCGGTAGCGGCCTTGGCACGCACAAACGCACGGCTGCCACTGCCGGCCTGTCGGGCGGTGCCACCCGGCGGAACCAATCAATCTGTTGCCGGAAGGAACATCAGGCACAACTACTCACGGCGGCCTTCTTGCTGCTTGGGGTGCGTGGAATAACACCTTTGTAGCTGAGAAGGCCGCTTTCACATAGATCACCTCCCCGTAAAGACGTACGAAAATATTAGTGGCATTCACATCGGGGATCGCTATCATAGGAGGTGAAAACCATAGGAAATCACAGCCGTAGGAGACGACGATCTAGCAGGTGACAACCATAGGAAATGGCAACCACAGGAGATGACGGTCATACGAGACGGCAATCATGGGAGGAGGAATACGACCCATGCAACGGCGGCACTTGTGCACGATTTCGGCGTATCCTTCGCAACAAAATATTCCCGGTCTATTTCGACCGGCCGCGTGGGCGGCCCTTGCAATCGCTCTGGCGTACTGCGGGCTGATGTTTCCCCTTGAAAGCCGCGGCCGGCAACCGGCCGGCGATAACCCATGCAGCAACGGCTCGTTCGAGGTCTTGGCCGCAAACGGTTTTCCCGCGGATTGGGGGCCGGTCGGTCGCGACGTCAGCGTTTCCGCCAACGCCCATAGCGGCGGCCGCGCCTTGCGGATGGTCCGCGCTGCGGACACCCCCACGCCGGAGACGGGTCTCAATCGCGTGGAGTTGATCACCGAACTCAAGGGCGGGATGGAGTTTTGGTACCAGGCGGTGGCGGCCGGCGGCGCCCGGCTCAACGTGTACGTCATCCCGGTCGACGAGCAAGGGGTGGAGCGTACCGGCTCGGCTCGGGCGACGTTCACCGTGCCGGAAGACCACATCGGCGACGGACGGTGGCATCCGGCCCGGCTGAAGTACGATTACACGGATAACCCCAAGGTCAAGGCCGTGCATTTCGCGGCCCGGATCGTGGGCACGTCCGGCGAACTCCTTCTGGACGACGTACAGTACGTCCCCCGCGTGGGGCCGATCCCGCTCATCAAAACGCTGACTTTCGATGAGGATTCCCAATCTCCGGGCCGGCGTGGGAGGCTCCGCGTCCTCGTGACGAACGCGGGCGACCAACCGGCCGAGGAGGTGCACGTCACGCTGCAACTGCCGCCGGGAATGAAATCGCAGCCCGAGGAGGCCGCGCTTCCCCTCGCCCCCGACGAAATCCGCCCCTTGTACTTCGAATTGACGGGAACCCGCGATCGGGCCGGTGGGCTCACCGCGGCGGCCGCTTGCGGCGAACTGGGCGACGCGCGCCGCCTCGATTTCAAGCCCAGGCTGCGCGTGAGGAGTTTCGGCCCCCGTGAACCCGTGACGGTATCGGGACAACCGGCGGTCCTGGAATGCGAGCTGGAGAACACCGGCAAGACGGTCTTGAGCGGTATCACGGTGACGTTCGCAACGCCGCCGGGCCCGGCGCGGCAAACGGCTGGCCCGCTTGCCCCGACGGAACGCGTCGTGGTGCGGCATTCCTTCGTGCCGGACGCCGAGACGCCGCGCTTGCCCGTCGCGGTCCACGTCGCCGCACCCGGCGTACCGATCGAGGAGGCGGAGGACGGCGAGTGGGCGGCGGAATCCGGCTTGACCGTGGTAAAAGCCCTCCAGCTTGCACCGCCGCAAGACCGCTTTTCCTTCGCACCACGGCCGGTGCCGATCCTGGAAAACGACTCGTTTCGGCTGATCTTCTATCCGTGCCGCGGGCGATTCTTCGCCACGCGACTGGAGGTCAAAACCCCCCAGGGTTGGAAGGTGGCAGGCTGGTTCGTTTCGATGGGCCGGCTCGTGCTGCGGGATTCCCAGGGGCGAATCGAGGAACATCTGTTGGCAGCCGATTCCTGCCTTATCGGTCCCACGCCTGCAAAGCTGAGGGGCGTTCTCCGCTTTCCCAGCACCGTTAGGACCGCATCCGGCGTCACGGTTACGGCGGAGACGGTCTTCAGCACGTCGCCGGCCCAGAAGACTTGCGCCGTCCAGGCCGTGCTGAAGGCCGATCAAGCCGTGGACATCGCGGCCTGGGGGCTGCCGATGCTTTACATCCTGGAGCGCGACGAGGCGATCTTCCCGGGGCTGGAATGGCTCGTGGACGACGAATTATCCAGCGACAGCCTGGACATCGCCGCGGATCATCCCGACCGTATCCGCCACGTCGTGCATCCCGACATGATTACCGCGCCCGCGGCGGCGATCCACGGGCCGCACGGCACGGTCGGCATGTTTTTTGGGCCGGCCGGCATGAGGCCGTCGAGCGAACCGAGTGCGCGCGGAATGCCGCATACGCCGGCCTTCGCGTTCGCCTCGCCGGACCGTTTCCTGCATCAGCGGAGCCACCGGATGGAGGTATTCCTACCGCCGGTGCCGGAATTCACGCCCGTCAACTCCCGGATCGCCGAGAAGCCCTTCCGGCTGGAACCCGGAGAGGAACTCACGATGCAGACGGCCGTTGTCATCGACGGCCGGTCGCACGACGCGCTGAACGTCATCGAAGATTACGTGAGGATTCACAAACCCGATCCGGCGCACCCGTTGCCTCATGTTTCCCTGGCGGGCGAAGTCGAGTTTTCGGCCCAGGCCTATCTGGAATCCCTGTGGGACGCGGAAACCCGCGAGTGGTGGACCAGCAAAGGGAGCGCCCTGCTATCCCGGCAAGGGTTGCCGCCGGGCTATGCCGCCGATCTCGTCCTGGTTTCCATGCTGACGCACGACGAGACCCTGCGGAATCGCTGCCGCGAGCGTGTGGAGGAGGTTTGCGGCGAACTGAAGCTGCCGCCGCGATTGGACGCCCTGCGGACCGGCGGCCGGGCGGACCGCGCTTGGGCCGATGCCGCCGCCGTCGCCGCCTTGCTCGCCGCGCGGCGCGAGGACGGGAGTTGGCGGTTCGACGCGGATCGGCCGGGCAGCGGACCGTTCCTCGGCATGGACTATCGCGAACTCGGGCCGCATGAGGCCCTGGAGGTCGGCACGTGCGCCCGCAACGCCTACCAGGTGCTCCGTTTCGCCCGAATCACCGCCGACCAAGCCCTCTACCAAGAGATGGTGAAGACGCTGGAATTGATGGAACGGTTTCGCGTTCCCCGCGCGGCCCAGGTGTGGGAGGTGCCCGTCCACACGCCCGACGTCTTGGCCGCCGCCGACGCCGTGGACGCCTATCTGGAAGCCTATCGCCTCAGCGGCGAGAAACGGTGGTTGGACGACGCGGTTCTTTGGGCCAAGCGCGGCCTGCCCTTCATCTATTTCCGCAGCGACCCGCAAAAGCCCTACCTGCAAGGAGCCTCCATCCCCGTGTTCGGGGCCACGTGGTACCGCGGCTCATGGTTCGGCCGGCCCGTCCAATGGAACGGCCTCCGCTACGCCGAGGCCTTGCTGAAGCTGGCGGAATACGACCGCAGTCTTCCCTGGCGCGAGACCGCGACCATCATCATTCACAGTGCCTGTCATCAGCAGGATCAAGAGGGAGAAAACGTCGCGCTCTGGCCCGACAGCATCAGTGCCATAACCGGCGAGAAAAGCGCCTGGGTCTTCGCTCCTCGCCAAATCATCGGCTGCATCGGCAAACTCATCGGGCGGGACGAAGAACCGCGGACCGTCTATCACGATTGGGACGGCGGACGCGCCGCGATCACCTCGCTGGGCAAGATCGACCAGGTGAGCCGCTCCGGCGGGGACTTGAGCCTGACCGTCGCGTTCCCGCCGGGTGAAGTCGGACCGATCTTAGTCGCCAATGTGGGCAGGCCCCAGGCGGTGCTGATCGACGGCCTCGCGGCGCCGCAAGACGACCAACCTCATTTGCGGGACGGGTCGGCCTGGTGCTACGACTCCGGGACCGCGCTGCTGACCGTGCAGGTCGGCGTCACCGGTCCCGCCAAGGTCACCATCAAACCGGCCGTCTTCCAGACGGCGGACCGCGTTCCCCGATTGGCGGAGAGCATCGACTTTTCATTCGAGGCCGGGCTGGAGGGCTGGATCGCGGCCCACGACGTCGCCGATCTCACGGTCCAGGACGGCCGGCTGTGGGGACGAATCACCGGCCCCGACCCGTATATCGTACGCTCCAACCTCCGGGTCCCGGCCGACAAATGCAACGCACTCGTGATCCGCATGAGTACCACCGCCGGAAACTCGGCCCAGCTCTTTTGGGCCACGCGGCGGGATCCCGCTTTCGACGAGACGAAGTCCCTGCGGTTCGCGGTTCAGCCCGGCGAGGAACTCCACGAGTATCGCCTCGATCTTCGGGACCGGCCGCAATGGAGAGGCGAGGAGATCACGGCCCTGCGGCTCGATCCGGGCGGCGGCACCCCCCAGGGCACGTTCGCCGTGGACGCGGTCTCGGCCGAAACCGGTTCGCAATAGCACGCGCAACGCCGGCTTGCCCGGCGGTGCGGGTTTCGGTTGGGCGCCTGGGGAACGCCCCGGCTGAGCAAATATGTGGCTGGCTGGGGACTATGCGGGTGGCTGGGGTCGTAGCGAAGCGCAGCCCCCAGTCAGCCGTGTTCCCGTCGCGCCCACCACCAACTTACGCCGGCGGCTCGGGCGTCAAACGACGCCCTGGGCCATCATGGCGTCGGCGACCTTCACAAAGCCCGCGATGTTGGCCCCGGTCACGTAATCGATATATTCGCCCTTCCGCCCGTATTCCGTGCACGATTCGTGGATGCGGACCATGATGTCCTTCAGCCGGGCATCGACCTCTTCGCGGGACCAGAACTGCCGCATGGAGTTTTGGGTCATCTCCA
>JAAZNR010000121.1 GCA_012798155.1 Thermogutta sp.
CATCGGCCCGGGGCGGTCGCTTTGCGCCCCGGCCGTGTTGTGGGTCCTTGTGTCGGGTTGCACGCTGCCGCCCAGCAACATCGATCCGTCCGGGCAGCGGATAGTCGCGCCGCAGGCCGGGGAGCCGGCCGGGCCGTATGTGGAAGTCCCCGCCCGCATCGGTCCCGGCGATTGCAGCGAGTTCGCCCTCACGCCCCTGGAAACCGCCGCCTCGGTGGGGACCGAGGTGATTCTGGTGGCGAGCGTCCGCGGGCAAGACCAGTACATGCTCACCAACAAACGGGTGGAGTGGACGCTGGCGGAGTCGGGCGTGGGCTACTTCGTGGACTTCAATCGCGCCGGGGTCATGGACTATCTGGTCGGCGATTTCACTCGCCCGCGGAAGGTCACCGACCGCTTCGTCATCACCAGCACCACGCGGGATTATCAGCGCTTGACTCGGGGAACGATCACGCCCGGCGACGACGTGCTGATCCGTCCCGGGCAGGCCTGGGTCAGCGTGACCAGCGCCGTGGAGGGCACGTCCCTGGTCAACGCGTACGTGCCTTGCGTTTACGGTTGGGATCGACGCATTCAGACGGCGACCATTCACTGGGTGGACGCGCAGTGGACGTTGCCCGCCCCGGCCATCGTCCCGGCCGGCTCGCGGCACAAACTGGTCACCACGGTCACGCGGCAGCGGGACGGCAGCCCGTGCTCCGGCTGGAAGGTCCGCTATGAGATTCTGGACGGCGCCGCTGCGGTCTTCGCCGCCGACAATTCCAGCACCGCCGAAGTCGCCGTGGATTCGGCGGGCCAGGCCGTGGCGGAAATCTATCAGACCCAGCCCTCCACCGGAGTCACCCGCATCGCCGTACAGATCGTTCGGCCGGGCGACGCACCGGGGGCCTCCGGCCGGCAATTGACGGTCGGCAGCGGCACGGCGATCGTGACCTGGTCCGGGGCGCAGCTCAATGTCCGCGTCTCGGGGCCGGGCACGGCCGCACCCGGCACGCAATCGTTCCGGATCGAGGTCAACAACTCGGGCAGCCTGCCGGCCGACGCCGTGAGCGTGAACGTCACCTTGCCGGCCGGCGTGAGCTATCGTTCCGGCAATCCGGCGCCGAGCGTGTCGGGGAGCACGCTCTCGTGGCAGGTCGGCCGGCTCAACGGCGGGGAGACACGGTACTTCGACTTGAGCGTGGACATCGCCTCGGCGGGGAGCTACTCGATCTGCGCGGCGGCCCAAGGGTCGGGCGGGGTCGCGGCCCGCAACTGCGCCGCCGTCACCGTGGGGGCGCCGCAATTGGCGATCCAAATCCGCGGGCCGGATCAGGCCGTGGTCGGGCAGGACGTCAACTTCGTCATCGACATCACGAATCGCGGCCAGGCGGCGGTGAGCGGGCTTCTGGTCCGCGATACGTTCGATGCCGGCCTGCGGCACAGCGTCGCCCAAGGCGCCGTGGAGCGCGATTTCCCCGGCGCCATCCTCCCCGGCGAGACGAAGTCGATCGGCGTGACCTTCCGCGTGGTCCAGGCCGGGCGATGGTGCCACACGGTTCAAGTCACGGGACCGGGCGGGATTGCCGCCTCGCAGCAGGCCTGCCTCCAGGCCTCGGAGGCAACGGGTGCGGCGGGCACGCCGGGTGCGGGAGCGACGGCCCCCGGCGGCGGTCTGTCCGGTTCCGGACCGGCAGCCGGTGCCGGCGTCGCTGCCCCAGGGCCGACCACGGGCACGCCGACCTCGCCTTACGGCGGGACGACTCCCTCCCCGGCGACACCCGGCGGGACGGGACCGGCCGCCGCGCCGCCTGCCGTCCCGGCCCCTTCCGCCGGAAGCCCGCCCGCCACGCTGCCGCCCGCCCCGACCGGAACG
>JAAZNR010000877.1 GCA_012798155.1 Thermogutta sp.
AACGTCGCTACAGACTCACTGGGCTATTGCAAACTGCTCCCCTCTCCCTCTGGGAGAGGGGCAGCGGGTGAGGGCTTGGTGAAGTTGGGTAATCACGGCAAGCCGTTTTCGCGGCTAATTGCCCTCACCATAACCCTCTTCCAAGGCGGACGAGAACTTGTCACCACAATTTGCAAAGGTCCAGGGACTCACTAAGAGGCGCCGGCCGGATTCGAACCGGCGAATGGTGGATTTGCAATCCACTGCCTTAGCCGCTTGGCTACGGCGCCTTGAGCCTTCCGTTGGTGAACTGAAATACGCAGCGCAATCCGCAGGCACGGAAGCCCGGCGTCCCATCCTTTTGCCGGCAGCGATCCGCCGCTGTTCGCCCATTATAAGCGTAAATCCGAACCCGGCAAATACCGGCAGTCGGCATTTGGACCGCGTTGCCGAATCAATCGGCACTTGGACTGCATTGCCGCATCAAATCGTCAAGACCGGTAAAGACCTAATCGGTACGCCGGCCCGACGACTCAAGAGATTTTACCGTGGCCGGGGATTCATGCAAACCCTCGGCAATTCCGGAGGAGCCGTTTTGCGATGTCAGCGTCCCGACCTCCGCGAGCTTGAGCCGCTGAAGCCGCTCCGGGAAAACCCTCCGCTGAAGCCACGGAATCCGCCGGGAAAACCCTGGAATCCGCCGGGCAGACCGCCGAAGCCGCGAAACGCACTGCTGAAACGGCTGGAACTACTGCTTCCGCCGGTCAGGCCGCTCCGCGTGCTCGAAGAACCGGTGCTGCCGCGAATCTCTACGTCTCCACCCAGTAGGGCCGTCAGAGCGGAGCGTACGGATTCCGGATTGGCCCGCTGCAAGGTTACCACTTGCGTCGTTTCCTCCGATTCGGTCTCGGCCCTTTGATCCAGTTGCTCGACCAACTGCTGAACTTCTTTCAGCAATCGTTCCGGGGCGGAGACGATGAGTGAGTTGGTGCGGGAATCGACGCCGATCGACATCTTGGGCGTTTCTTCTTGCGGTTGCGAACGACCTCCTGTTCCTCCGCGTCCGCCTCGCAATAGCTGGATCAATTCCTGCGGCGAGGGGGCTCGCTGCTGGCCGGCTCCGCTGACTAGACGGTCCTGGTACACGCTGCGAAGTATCGTCGCGATTTCCTCCGCTTGGGTATTTCGCACTGGAATGATGACGGTCTTGGGCTGCACGGCCACGTCCTCCGGACTGTCGGAGCGGTCCAGAACGCGGAGGATTTCTTCAATGAGCTGCAGATCTTCGGGATAGGCCTGCACGATCAATGCGTTCAGGCGGCTGTCGGGGGTAATCTGAATGCGGCTGGAAACGCCATCGGAGCTGGAGGAACTGCCGCCGGAAGAACCCTCTTCAGCGCCAAGGAGACTCCCCACGAGGCCGCCGCCCACGTTACCAAACGCCGCCCGGGCAATCTCGCCGACCAGCGAGCCGCCGGTGGATCCGCTGCTGGTCAGCGTACCGCCCCCTAGAATCTGATCGAGGATCGCTCCAACCGTCTCCGCCTTCGCGTGTTTCAGGTAATAGACCACCAGTTCCGGGCCGCTGCTTTGTTGGTACTGCCCGGTGGTCATCATCCTGCGAAGCAAATCTTCCAGTTGGTTGAGGGCGTCCGGGTCCTGGGAGGCGATGACGAGGCCTTCGGGGGTGACGGCCACCACGACCGGCGGCGGGCCCGTCGCCGGGGTGCGCGGCGAGTCCGCGGGCGGTGCAACGACCGGCTCCCCTGGCGATGCCGGCTGCGAAGCGGCGGGCGGCGGCATTGGAGCCGCATCAGCGGCCTCGGTTTGGGAGGGCGCCTCCTGAACTTCGCCGCTCCTTTCCGCCTCGTTGACGCTCGTTTCGGCCTCGTTGACGCTCCCCTCTGCTGACTGGCTTATGAGCCGAAAGCTAGTTTCAAGGTC
>JAAZNR010000878.1 GCA_012798155.1 Thermogutta sp.
ATCGAAACGTTCGTCGATCGGGTCTTGAAAAAGATCGACAAAGGCGCCTCCGCGGTCCAGAATCTGCAAACGCTGAAGTGGTTCAGCGAGGCCCGCGTAAACGCCGACTGGAATATCCTCTACGGCCTGCCGGGCGAAACGCCGAGCGATTACCCCTGGATGGCCGACCTGATCGAGAAGATCATCCACTTCTCGCCTCCCCTGGCCGTCGGCCGGGCACGCATGGACCGGTTTTCGCCCTTCTTTGAGCGTCCTGAAGCCTATCAAATGACCGGCAAGAGGCCGTCGCGAACGTTTCGATACGTTTACCCATTCCCCCCGGAATCCCTGTCCCGGTTGGCCTACTATTTCGACTTCGATTTCGCCGACGGATGGCAACCGGAGGAACACGTCGGCCCGCTCTTATCCGCCGTGGAACAGTGGCGATGCAACCACGCCTCAGCCTCGCTGTCGATGCGGAAAATGCCGGAAGGCACACTGATTCTCACCGACACCCGGCCGTGCGCGGCCCGATTTCAGCGGCGTCTGTCGGGTTGGCAGGCGGCGGCCTATCAATTTTGCGACAGCGGCCGCCCGCTCAGGGCGATTCTCGACTTCCTCGTCCGGGAGTTTGCCGCTCCCCCCAGCCGAGAAACCTGCGAATCTTGGCTGCGGGAATGTTGCGACGAGGGTTTGATGGTGGAATTGGGGGGTACTTTCCTATCCTTGGCCGTTTGGGTGCCGGACCAGTCCGAGCTGGCGGCAATCGTACTCCGCGACTCCGCCGTCCTGCCGACCGTCGCCACGTAGCCGGGGCGGGCCGCAAGATGTTCGGCAAGACGACAACAGCCTGGCTCCCGCGGCAACGTTTCTGATAGAACCATTGTGTGGGGGAAATGTGCTCGGGGGCGGCTTTTGCCGGCGCGTAGTCATTGGCACCGGGAGGCCCCGCAGCGCCTCGGCCGATTGATGGTAAGCCGATTGATGGTAAGTCGGATGCGAGGGGTCTCAGCGGAGTGCGTCGGTGCACGCCTTTCCGCCGGAAGACGCCTGCCGCCGGGGGCCGCACGGCCGGGGCCGGCGAGTGTCATCGCTTGCGTCGGCGATTTTTTGCTGAGCTTCACACTGAGCCAAGGAGATGTTGCAATGTCGAAGGTTGTCGCGTTCCTGTCACGAAGAAAGATGCTCTTCGCGTTCTGCGCCCTGTTCACGGCGGCGCTCCTGTTGGGGGCGGCCTTCGCCACCCGGGAGTCCGCGTCCGCTCAACTGAAGTTCGCCACGCCCAAGAAAGACGGGGCGTCACCCAACCACGAGTTCGCGAATCAACTGTCGGCCGCGTTCCGCGACTGCGCCAACGAAGTCCTGCCCAGCGTGGTGATGATTCGCACCTTCTCCGTCCCGTCCAGGCCCCGCGGCGCCCCTGGCGGCGGGGAGCTGGGGGAGGGTCTCGGACCCGATCGGATTCCCAATCCCTTCCGCGGCACCCCCTTTGAAGACCTCTTCGAGTATCCGGACTTCGATGACATGTTTGGCGGGATTCCGGCACAGCCTCGCGTAATCGAGGGTCTTGGGTCGGGAGTGATTATCTCGGAGAACGGCTACATCCTTACCAACGCGCATGTCGTGGACGGCCAGGGCAAGGTGATTGTCCGACTCCACGACGATCGCGAATTCGAAGCCGGCGACGTGAAGACCGACCCCAAAACCGATCTGGCCCTCGTCCGCATCGAAGGCGCGAAGGACCTCAAGGCGGCGGTGCTGGGCGATAGCGACCGCGTACAGGTCGGCGACTGGGTGGTGGCCCTGGGACAGCCCTTCGGTCTGGAGGGCACGGTTACGGCGGGTATCATCAGCGCCAAAGGGCGAGGCTTAGGTATTGCCGCGCGGGAGAATTTCATCCAGACCGACGCCGCCATCAACCCGGGCAACAGCGGCGGTCCGCTCGTGAACCTGAAGGGCGAGGTGATCGGGATCAATACCGCCATCTCCACGCGATCCGGGGGATATCAAGGGGTCGGCTTCGCCATCCCCTCGAACCTGGCAAAATGGGTGGCTGAACGGCTTGCCGCCGAGGGTGTGGTCCGTCGCGGCTACCTTGGCGTGGCCATCCAACCGATGGATGCCAACCTGGCCGAGCAATTGGGCGTCGAGAGCAAGAAGGGCGTGGTTGTCACCGAGGTCTTCCCCGACACCCCGGCGGAAGAGGCGGGGTTGAAGTCGGGCGACGTGATCTTGTCCTTCGACGGCACGACCGTCTCCTCGCCCAACGAATTGCAGGGCCTGGTGGAGGAGTCCGCGCTGGATCAGCACCACACGTTGGAGGTCATCCGCGACGGCAAGGCGATGACCCTGGAGGTAGTGGTTCGCGAGCAGCCGGAAGACTACGGCCTGGCCCGCTCGCGCGGCGGTAGGGCCGGCCCGCGATCCCACGATTCCGCCGACTTCGACAAACTCGGCATCTCGGCCCAGGATTTGACTCCGGAGTTGGCTGAGAGCCTCGGCGTTCCAGCCGAGGAGGGCGCCGCGATCACGCATGTGGAACCGGGCAGCCCGGCCGATCTGGCGGGTTTGGAGCCGGGCATGGTCATCGTCGAGGCCAACCGAAAACCTGTCGCCGACGTCGATGATCTCCGCAAGGCCATCCAGGAACAGCCGCTCAGTAAAGGCCTGCTATTGCGGGTGCAATCGCCGCTGGGCACGCGGTACGTCGCCATCCGAGTTGCCGATTGACGACGCCGGTACTTTCACCGGCCTACCTACCGAGTTCAGGCAAGGGCCGGGTGAAATCTCCCCGATTCTCCCGGCCCTCCTCTTTTGTTGTGTCCGGAGGCCGCTCGCGAACGGTCCCACCCAGCCAAACTCTGGGGAGGCAATCGACCGCAACCGGGAAGGAATCGGACTGGTCGCGAGCTGCGTGCAAAGCTTGCCGTTCTTCCCGCCAATCGGATGTTTAGCCTCGAGCGGCACGAGCCCCCCTATTTAGGGTTAGATGTCGGCGGTTTCCGCGATGTCGGCCGGCTGCTATAATAGGAATTGGTTCGGAGATTCTCGAAGACCTCGCAAACTCGCGTTTTCATCCGCGAGCGGTTGGTGTATTGCGTGTTTCCCCCTTCGGGCATTGGCGCCAGGGGCAACCGACATTTGTAACGTTTGCAAGGCAGCCGTGGTTTTCCAACTCCGGCCTGCCTTCATTTTTTGGAGACTACACATGGACGAGCGAATTCCCATGACTCAGACGGGCTACAACAAAATCCGCGCGGAGTTGGAGCATCTGGAAACCGTCGTCCTGTCCGAGGTAACGCAACGGATTGCGATAGCCCGCGAGGAGGGCGATCTCAGCGAAAATGCCGAATATCACGGCGCCCGCGAGACGCAGGGCATGGTCATGGCGAAGATTCAATTTCTCCGGGACAAATTGTCCCGGGCGTACGTGATCGACCCTGCCCGCGTGCCGCACGACGTCGTGGCACTGGGGGCCACCATTACGCTCCGCGACGTGGACAGCGGCGAGGAGGAGACTTTCACCCTGGTCGGAGCGGGCGAAGAAGACCTCGATACCAACCGCATCCTCATCACTAGCCCTTTTTCCAAGGGATTCATCGGCAAGAAAAAGGGCGATGTCGTCGAGGTCACGGTCCCGCGCGGCACGCAGCGCTACGAAATCCTCGATCTGCGTTACGAGGATTTGGACGGCCGGGAAGCTGAAAGTCCTCTGCGGTCTGAGAACTCTCCCGGCTGATGCGGACTGTGTACCGCTTAGATGATTTGGAAGGACCGGGTGGCAGGGGCAAGATCGGCGAAGTATGCTTGAATACCTGACCGACGTCGGGCCGAAACTCTTGGCGGCGTGCGCCGGAGGTCCGGTCTCATAGGACCTGCGTTTCGTTACGATTTTTCCTCCCCTTGCAAACTTCCACCGTCTCCGGTCCATGACGCGAATCACTGTAGAGCAAGTACGGGAAGCGGGGGTCGTCGGTGCCGGCGGAGCCGGGTTTCCCACGCATGTCAAGCTGGCAGCCAAGGCCGACACCGTCTTGATCAATGCCGCCGAGTGCGAGCCGCTGCTGCACAAGGATAAAGAGGTCCTTCGGGATTATGCCGACACCGTACTGGAAGGGCTGACACAAGCCATGCGATTGGTCGGTGCCTCCCGCGGCATCGTCGGAATCAAGGGCAAATATCGCGACGTCATCGAGTTGCTCCAGCCCCGCCTGGCGCAAGGCGTGGAAATCGTCCCCCTCCC
>JAAZNR010000879.1 GCA_012798155.1 Thermogutta sp.
ACGCGGACGTCGGCCAGGAACTGCATCTCGATTTCCAGATAGCCTTCCCCCCCGCACTCCTCGCAGGCGCCTTCACTGGAATTGAAGCTGAAGTGCCGCGGTCCCATGCCTCGCGTGCGGGCGTCGGCCGTCTCGGCGAAGATGCGGCGGATATCGTCCCAGATCTTGAGGAATGTCGCCACGCAGGATCGGGAAGTGTGCCCCGCCGGGCTTTGGTCCACGAGGATCACGTCCGCGATTTGGCCCTCGCCCAAGAGATCGTCGTAGGGCAAGGGCGGATCGACGTTCTTGCGGAAGCGGCGGCACAAGGCCGGGTAGAGCGTTTGCTGAACCAGCGAGCTTTTGCCCGCTCCGCTCACGCCGCTGACCACGCAGAGCACGCCCAACGGGAACTCGACCGTGACGTTTTTCAGATTGTGGCCCTTGGCCCCGCACAAGCGGATCCATCCGTCGGCGCGCCGCCGGCGTGCCGGGCGCTCCCTGTGCCCGCGTTTGCGTTTCAGATAGTCGGCGGTCAACGTGGAGGCGGCGGCCAATTCGGCGGAAGAGCCTTGGAATACGATTTGCCCGCCGCGTTCGCCTGCCCCCGGCCCCAACTCGATCACCCGATCGGCGTTCCGCAAGAAGGCCTCCTCGTGCTCGACGACCAAGACCGTATTGCCGCGGTCGCGGAGGGCGGCGACGGCCTGCACCAGCCGCGCGATGTCGCGCGGGTGCAAGCCCGCCGAAGGTTCGTCCAACACATACACCATATTCACCAGCGACGACCCGAGCGTTGCCGCCAAGACGACCCGGCGCAGCTCGCCGCCGCTCAAGGTCTTGATCGGACGATCCAGCGACAAGTAGCCCAATCCCACTTGATCCAGATAGGCGAGCCGGCCGATCAGTTGCTCCAGCACGGTATTCGCGACTCGCCGAGCCTCCGGAAAGAGGGCCAGTCGGCGGATGCGACTCAGCACTTGGGCGACCTGCAAGCGACAGAGTTCGGTAATGTTGGGGGCCTGAGGAGCGGCGCCCGGAGGGGATTCGGAAACGGCCGGCGACGGGGGTTCGGCGACGGCCGACGACGGGGATTTGGGAACGGTGGCCGGCGGGGATTCGGCAACGGCGTCCGGCGGCTCATCCCCCGCCGGCGCTTCCGGGGGGAGCGGCAGCCGCACGGCCAGGGCCTCGCGCCGCAGTCGGGTACCGCCGCAGTCCGGGCAGTCGCGATGGGTCCGATATCGCGTCAGAAGGCCGCGGATGTCGGCGCGATAGCGCTTCTTTTCCAAGTCGCGAAAATAGCCGCGAATCCCGCCGAAACCCGATTCCGCGTCCCCTTCCAACAGCCACTGGAGTTGTTCCTCGGTAAATTGCGAGAGGGGCAGGTCGGTCGGGATGCCGCGCTCCGCCGCTGATTTCAACATTCGCTCGCGGTATTGGGAGGCGCCTTGGCCTTCCCATGGCACGACCGCGCCCCCTGCCAAAGACTTGCCGCGATCCGGAAGCACCCGCTCGAAGTCTATCTCCATCACGGTGCCGAAACCTTCGCAGGTGGGGCACGCACCGTGCGACGATTTGAAATTGAACAGCCGCGGCTCCGGGGCCGCGTAAACCGCCCGGCACTCCGGGCAAATCCAGCGGTCGCGAAAGGTCATCCGGATATAACGGACGCCGTCCACGTCGAGGCGAGGATACCCCGCCGATTCGAGACGGGCTTCGTCGCCGCGTTCGCCGCCTGCGTCGCTGCCTGCGTCGCCGCTTGCCCCGCCGGAAGCCGGGTCGCCGGGCGGAGAGGCCGAGGCATCGGACCCGGCGGCTCGCAGGCTGCCGCCTTCGCCGGCGTGTACGGCACCCTCTTGCGCCAAGACCACGCACACGCCGTCTCCCGCGCGGAACGCCGATTCCAAGGATTCCAGCACTCGGATGGCATCGGTCTGCCCCCAAATTATGCGGTCCAACAGGACCAGGACGTCGTTCTCGGCGGGCGGCGACGCGAGGAGATCGGACGCCGCCTCGTCCAGGTTGCACAAGCGATTGCCGACGATGATCCGCGTATATCCTTCCCCGCGGAGTGCCGCCGACAGCCCGCTCGCGTCGGTATCCTCGTTTCGTAGAGGGGGCGGAAAGGCGACCATCATTCGGGTGCCGGTGGGGAAGGCGTCCAACAGGCGGAGAATGGTTCGCGGCGTGTGTTGCACGACGGGACGGCCGCACTCGGTGCAGAAGACCCAGCCCAGCGAGGCGTACAGCAGTCGCAGATAATCGTAGATTTCGGTGACTGTGGCCACCGTGGCCCGATCCGATTTGGGAGTCTGGCACGCCGTGACGGCGACGGCGGGAGAAATCCCTTCGATCAGGTCGGCGTCGGCTCGGGGAAGATTGTCCAAGAACTGCCGGGTGCGAGCGGAAAAGCTCTCCAAGTAGCGGCGGCGGCCTTCATTGTAGACGGTATCC
>JAAZNR010000122.1 GCA_012798155.1 Thermogutta sp.
CATCTACGGGACGGGCCGCAGCCCCATCCGCTTTCACCGTGCCCTGGAAGTGACGTTGCGAGGCAACCGCTTGGTGTGCCTCCCCGGCGTGCCGCCGTTTCGGTATAACCGAACCGATCCGGCAACCTTGGTGTTTGAAGATAATGAGATCATCGAGGCCGCGTCCTGGGAGCCCCCGTCCGACGTGCGGGCCTCGGCCGGCCCGCGACCAAGGCCGTAAATCGACCGCCGCGGCCGACCCACCGTTGCTATCGCATACGCGATGCCGGCCCGCGCTTGGAGAAACCTTGCCGGGGAACGATCGCGTGATTGCGGGAGCACTTTTGGCGGCCTATGATGGGTAGGAGTGAGCAAGCTTTGAGAGTGCATGACGCCGGCGTCGGCCGGTCTCCGCGAAGCGGCGCCGTTTTCGGTGTCCCGCCTGTGTTTTCCAACCTTGCGTGATGGAGCCTGAGAAAACCAAGGCTTTGTCCCGCCTTTCCGCGGTCCCCGCGATAGGCGAGCGGCCGTGAATTCGGTGTTCGAGTGCTTCGTTGTTCGAGTTAGCGGTACCCTGCAACAGAAGGAGAGTCCTACCGTGAAGAGATTGCACATCCTTGCAGCGGCTTTGTTGGCGGCCGGAATGATGACGGCGACCGCTCGGTCGGAAGAGGGATGGATTTCCATCCCTGTCAAGCCGGGGCTGGACGGCTGGAAATACCAGGGCGATGCGGAAAAGAGCAAGTGGAAGGCCGGTACGGCCGCCCTCGATCCCGCCAACCCTGCGGCGTTGGTTTACAAAGAGGGCGGGACGGAACTGGTGAACGTGGAAGGGCACGGAGTGGATATCTACACCGAACAGACCTTCGGTGATGCCGTGATCGAGCTGGAAGTCATGGTGCCCAAAGGCTCCAACTCCGGCATCTACGTCATGGGCGAGTATGAGATTCAGGTCTTGGATAGTTACGGCAAAACGCAGTTGGGAATGGGTGACATGGGGGCCGTCTACAGCATGGCCGTGCCCAAGGTCAACGCCTGCAAACAGCCCGGCGAATGGCAGAAGTACCACATCGAGTACCGCGCCCCGCGGTTCGACGCGGAGGGCAAGAAGATCGCCAACGGCATGTTGGTCAAGGTGATTTTGAACGGCCGGGTCCTGCACGAGAACCTGGAACTGACGAGCCAAACGCCGGGCGGCGTGACCGGCAAGGAAGCCCCGCGCGGGCCGCTCATGTTCCAAGGCAATCACGGCCCCGTGGCGTACAGAAACATCCGCATCAAGCCGCTGAATTAGTTCTACTGCGGAGGAGTGATATTGCGCAATTCGGCGCATTTGGCGAAACTGCAGGCATCCAGCACGGAGGGCTTGGAATGGATGCGAAACAGATTCGCCGGGTGAAGCCGATGTTGAGCGTTCCTTCTGAAAGCTTTGCAAACTGCTCCCCTCCCCCAGAGGGGAGCAGTTTGCAAAGGTCCAGTTGAAAACCACAGATTCCGGGGGAAAACGTGAGTACGACATCCGCATCCATCGAGCGATTGGCCATCGATACGATCCGTACACTGTCCATGGACGCCGTGCAGGCGGCCAAGAGCGGGCACCCCGGCACGCCCATGGCTTTGGCCCCCGTCGTCTATCTGCTCTACCAAGAGGTGTTGCGTTACGATCCGCTGCGGCCCGACTGGCCCAACCGCGACCGCTTCGTTCTGTCGTGCGGGCACGCTTCGATGTTGTTGTATTCGGCCCTGCATTTGGCGGGCGTGCGTCAACTGGGGCCTGATGGCAACCCGACCGACGAATTGGCCGTCCCGCTCGAACACATTCGGCGATTCCGCCAGTTGCACAGCCGCTGTCCGGGCCACCCCGAGTACCGCCAGACCAGCGGGGTCGAGGTCACAACCGGTCCCCTCGGCCAAGGCGTGGCGGCGAGCTTGGGCATGGCGATCGCCTCGCGCCGGCTGGCCGCTCGCTACAACCGGCCGGGATTCCGCCTCTTCGATTACCACGTCTACGCCCTGTGCAGCGACGGCGACTTGATGGAGGGCGTGAGCGGGGAGGCCGCCTCGCTGGCCGGACACCTGAAACTCGGCAATCTGTGCTGGATCTACGACGACAACGGCATCACGATCGAGGGGCACACCGCCTTGGCCTTCAGTGAGGACGTGGCCGCCAGGTTCCGCGCCTACGGCTGGAACGTCCTCGCGGTCGATGACGCCAACGACCTGACGGCGCTGCGGCGGGCGATCTCAGCAATTGACGCGATGGGCGAGCGCCCCACGCTGATCACGGTCAAGAGCGTGATCGCGTGGGGGTCCCCCAACAAGCAGAACACGCACGACGCCCACGGCGCTCCCTTGGGCGAAGAGGAAGTGCGTCTGACGAAGAAGGCCTACGGTTGGCCGGAGGACGCCCAATTTCTGGTCCCGGCCGAGGTGGTCGAGCACTTCCGCCAGGGCATCGGCACACGTGGGCCGGCCCTGCGGGAAAAATGGGAATCGCTGTTGCAATCCTACGCCGAACGTTATCCGCGCGAGGCGGACGAGTTGCGTCGGATTTTCGCGGGGGAATTGCCGCCGGATTGGGATGCCGAGATTCCCGTCTTTCCGGCCGACGCGAAGGGGCTTGCCTCCCGTGCATCGTCGGGCAAGGTCTTGCAAGGCGTGGCCAAGCGGGTGCCGTGGCTGCTGGGCGGTTCCGCCGACCTGGCGCCCTCCAACAACACCCTATTGAGCTTCGAGGGGGCCGGCCATTTCTCCGCCCAAGACCCCGCCGGAAGAAACCTCCACTTCGGCATCCGCGAACACGCCATGGCAGGCGCGGCCAACGGATTGGCGCTGAGCGGTTTGCGGCCCTACACCGGCACGTTTTTCGTCTTCAGCGACTACATGCGTCCCGCGATGCGGCTGGCGGCCTTGATGGAACTGCCGATCCTGTACATCTTCACCCACGATTCCATCGGCGTCGGCGAGGACGGTCCCACGCATCAACCGGTGGAGCACTTGGCGGCGCTGCGGGCGATCCCCAATCTGGTGGTCATCCGACCGGCCGACGCCAACGAAACCGCCCAGGCGTACCGCGTTGCCTTGAGCCTGAAAGATCGGCCCGTCGCCCTCGTACTCACCAGGCAGAACCTCCCCACGCTGGACCGCTCGATCCATGCTTCGGCGGAAGGGCTGCAACGCGGGGCATACGTCCTCCGCGAGGCGGAAGGCGGCCGGCCCGACGTGATCCTCATCGGCACCGGCAGCGAGGTCCACGTCTGCCTGGCCGCGCGGGAATTGCTGGCCAAGGACGGCGTCGCCGCCCGCGTCGTCAGCATGCCCAGTTGGGAACTGTTC
>JAAZNR010000880.1 GCA_012798155.1 Thermogutta sp.
AAGCCATCGAACATACCCCGCTATTTCGAAGCCATAGGCAAAGCATAGCTCGGGAAGAAAAGCCCCGCGTTTGCGAATACCGCTCGCGTCGTCCGGTGACTTCATTATGAAACATTGCCGGGGCCGAACCAACCGGCGAGATCGCAATTGCCGGCGGGTTGCCGCCCGCCGGCACCCGTGCAGATGGAGTCGCACCCCGTTACCGGGTCAACTCGCCAAAAAGACGAGGCTTGCCGGCCGGCCGCGTACAAAAAGCGTGTGCAAAAGGCTTGGCGGGACCCCTATGGAAAGTTCGGATGATTGCCTGAAGCAAGTCGCTTCGTCCCTACGAAGAGACGGAATGGGCAGCCGTGTGGAGAAGCTCGGGTTCGCTTGGCAAGGAGGAGCAGCACGCCGTGACCAACGACTCGCAAACTCGCGGCGGATCAGACCTCCGGCTGTTTGAAGCGGGCCTCCCCGTACTTGGAGAAATAGTACAAAACCGATCGTTCAGCAATGTCTTGCATCACAGATGCCATCTCGTCAACCGACCATCTCTCGGGCCGAAAGTAGAAACTCCCGCGGTTAAACTTCCCCGATTCTTCGTTGTATAGGTAAGTCTTATTCAACCTGCCGAACATCGCCATGGTCGATACCCGGTCCAGGATGGAGGAGGTCGGCTGGAAGTCGCAACCATACCCGAAACAAACGAAGGGAAAGATGCTCTCTCGCAGCAGCGCGACCCGAAGCCCGATGAGGTTCTTTCCAAGTCGCTCGATCGCGTTGCCTTTCGCTTGCCTCGGAAGGCCCTCCTGAGCGCGCAAAAGGTTCGTGCCCTGATTCTTGACTTCCGCAATCAGTATGGGGTATGTCAGACCGTCGCCGGGCAACCCCTTGATGGCCAGAATACCCCCATCCGGCCGAATCGAACTCCTGTCGAAGTGGTAGTGAAACTCGACATCAGGGTATGTTCGACGAAGTTCCGCGACGATGTCTTTGAGCAACCACTGCTTCTGGTGCGTCAGTGCGACGGCCGTCTGAAACCTGCCTTGAATATGCAGGACGACCCGCGACAGGGCCTGTATTATGTCGCTTTCCTGCTGCTTCGAGGTCGCGTTAATCACCGTCCCGGTGCGCTGCACGCGCAGTCGATCTCTCCGTGCCATCGTGGCTTACCTCCGTTCAAGGACGAAAAGATGCTCGGTCACGTGTACGGAACGATTGTTGAAGTTCCTTGCGCCTCGAAACGCGTTATACTTCTTCTCGATAACCTCCACCGAGCCGAGAGCCCTCAGCATGCGTTGCATTTCGTCAGGTGCAATGAACCCTTCGTCGTTGAATGAGACCAAGATAAAGGCGGCGTCGATAGTCTCCAGAAGGTCCGCCAACAGCTCTCTGCATTTGCCGCGGACGTTGTAACCGGATCTTCGCCAGTCGGTTGGTATTCCCGAGACTCGGCTGATGTGGGTCGGCCGCTGATAGCGCACCAGCAGGTTCAGCATGAAGTAGTTTGACCCGTAGGGATGCTGGTTGTACGGTGGGTCGAGATAGGCTAGGTCCAGATTTTTCACGCGGCGAGCAAGCGTATTCGCATCTTCCTGCAAAACCTCGTAATCGCATTCGAAGCTGCTCAAAACGGGAGGGGCTAGGAGGATCCGCCCCAGGATTCGCCTCAAGGCGTCAGCGCCCGTTCCACCAAACTGCCCGACGCCGGTCTGGCGGTTTTTGTAAAAGCCCTTGAACACGCCGGCCGTGTTCGCATGAACGGAGGCTTCGCTTAAGAGCGGCCCGAGCAAGAGGTCCCTTACATCGGGCGGCGTTTCGTCGATTAGTCGGCGGTAATTGTCGAGACGCCTCGCGTTCGCGGTGGTATAAAACACGCGATCCTGGCGGGTAATGTTGGTGTCATGCTGAGGTGCGTATAGCTCTTCAAAGAACCCCTTGGGGAAGGAAACGGTTTCAACCCGTCTGTTCAAGTCGTCCACAATGGCGCGTAAAAGCTCAAAATCCACGGTGCTCTTGTTGCGAAGGTAACACCGTCCAATAACCGCAGCGTAGTCTTCGATGTCGTTGCTTGCGAGGTATGAGGCGTGCGCCTTGAAATAGCGCGACACGACGCCCGAGCCGCTGAAGGCGTCGAGAATGCGGAGGGCCGGTTTGCCAAGGCGGCGTTTTATACGTTCAAGAGCGCGCCCGATTTCACCCAGGAGCGCCCGCTTGTTCCCGATGTAGGTGATCAATTGCTTAGAAAGATAGTCAGGGTTCTCCGAGATGGGCTCATCCGCCCAAAGCGCCATCTGCTGTTCGTGATGGGACGCACCGGCTCGTGTTGCCCCTCGCGTGGCAGGTGTGTTCAACGCTGTTCTCCTACAAGGTGTGGAAGGACCGACGCACCGAAGGCCCGCTTACCCGCCCCCCCGGCCATATGGAATCCTCCGGCAGGAGTCTGGTTTACGGCAACTCTGGTTATTGCCTCGCAGGGCCGCTCCGCGAATTGATCACCTCGGCGCAGTGGCTCGATCGGCAATTTGCCGTGGAATACTCGGACGGCGGTTCCCGTCCGCCGCATGTGAATTACTTTAGCATAGACCCGCATAGCCGGCCAGCAGGTCGCATGATCGAGGAAGCACAAGTAGCGGAAGGGCTTGACGCTTTCGCGCGAACACTGGTGCGCCAGATTGTCCAACGGCGACGCGATGAGCACCGGCGGCTCGGGTATTTGCTTCTTTGGGGCAGCACGCTGGCGGCTTGCGGCGGCTCGGATTCTCGCCGGTTGGGTGCCCGGCGTCGGACTGGAGCGCAGCCCGCAGGCGCGCGTCTTCGCGGGGCATTTACCCACCGGGTTGCGGCGGCTCAGATTCTCGGCCGGACGCTTGCCGGAAGCAATCCCGCGCGGTAGAACATCGGCACATCCGAGGCGTCGCTTGCTTCGGCGCCGCGGTTGCCGTGCTCGCCCGTCTGTGGGCGGGGATTGCCGGCGTGGGTTCGTGTTATGGAGAATCGGGCATGAAGTACGCATCCGCCGTGCATCAAAAACTGGCCGTCGCCGGCGGCCCCAAGGCCGTCACCAATCGACTTCCGCATTGGCCGCAATTCTCGGAAGAGGCCGTCCG
>JAAZNR010000881.1 GCA_012798155.1 Thermogutta sp.
GAAAAATCCGCCTGGAGCGGCGTAACTTGGCGGAGCGGGACCCCGAACTTGCTCGGGTGGATCGCTCCGTGATCAAGGACATGCGCCAATTGTTCGGCATCCTTTGGCCGCTCGCGGGGCGAAAAAACGGCGATCCGCCCGGTTCGGTTGTGGGAGAGGCCGAGACCCTGCACGGCGGCTTGCCGAGCCCCGCGGCGACTTCCTTGCCGGCAAAAAGCTGAGAGCGCAGCGAAGACGAGGGGGAAACGCGGGGAGACGCGACGCCGGCCCGCAGTAAAAAATGCCGGTCCGATAAACTCGCCGCGGCTTGGGGTCCGATAACTACATTTCCATGGAGGCCGCGCGGGACGGCGGCGGGCAAGACAATACAAGACAGTACTGGATTTTTGCAAATTGTGGTGACAAGGTCTCGTCCGCCTTGGAAGAGGGTTATGGTGAGGGCAATTAGCCGCGAAAACGGCTTGCCGTGATTGCCCAACTTCACCAAGCCCTCACCCACTGCCTCTCTCCCACAAGGAGAGGGGAGCAGTTTGGAAAAGTCCAGATAGTAAAAAAAGCAAATTGGATAGGTAGGTCTCAGGTGGTGGAAGGCAAAATCGCCATTGTGACGGGCGGCAGTCGCGGAATCGGTCGGGCGTGCGTTCTGGACCTCGCCCGGCACGGCGCCGAGGTCTGGTTCGTGTATCAAACCAGCCGGGAGGCCGCCGAAAAGCTGGCCGCCGAAGCCGCCGAGCAGGGCGGCACGGCCCATCCCGTCCAAGCCGACGTCCGCGACCTCGACCGGGCGCAGCAGGTCGTGGACGGCATTTTGGCCGGACGCTCGCGGATCGATATCCTGGTCAATTCGGCGGGCATCGTTCGCGACGGCCTGCTGGGCACCATGACGCCCGAGCAGTGGGCCGAGGTCATCGCCACGAATCTGACCGGCACGTTCAACTTTTGCCGGGCGGTGGCGCAGCAGATGATCTCGCAGCGGGGCGGCAGCATCGTCAACCTCTCCAGTACGGCGGCGGAGTTTTCCTCCCGCGGACAGGTGAATTACGCGGCCAGCAAGGGCGGCATCAACGGCCTGACGCGGGCCATGGCCAAGGAAATGGCGCCGCGCCGCGTCCGCGTCAACGCCGTGGCCCCGGGAATGATCGATACCGACATGAGCGCCGCCGTGCGGGGGCTGGTGGGAGACAAAATCAAGGACCTGATCCCCTTGCGGAGGATCGGCGCCCCGGAAGAGGTCGCCAAGGTCGTCACGTTTTTGGCGAGCGACGCCGCCTCCTACATTACGGGACAGGTCATTCGCGTGGACGGCGGCCTCAGTTTGGGAGGGTATTGAAGGATGCGGATTCGGGGAGCCGGCGGGGACCCGTCGAAAAGAACGGCCCCTGCTGCTAGGATAGGAAAGATCGGCGTCATGTAACCGGCGATCCCAGCGCGGGGATTTTCGCGGCATGGGTTACCGGCGGCCCGGCCACGAGCGCGGCGATGGAGACGTGCGTGAGGTGGTTTCCACCCCGCCGGTCCTACCCTTTCCGGGAACGGTGGCAGCCACACCGGACAATCCCCGAAGAATTGGGCAATCCCCGAAAAAAGAGTCATTTACGGAGCTTTTTTGGTTTCTGGATTCGCAAGGGAGAAAATAATGATGATTCCCACCCCCAGCAAGGAGGAGATTTTCGAAAAGGTTCGCGAGGTCTTGGTGGACGCCTTGGCCGTGGAAGAGGACGAGGTCCGGCCGGACTCCACCTTGGTGGGAGATCTGGGCGCTGAATCGATCGACTTCCTGGACATCGTGTTCAAGCTCGAAAAGACCTTCAATATCAAGATTCCCCGCGGTGAATTGTTCCCGGA
>JAAZNR010000882.1 GCA_012798155.1 Thermogutta sp.
ACCTTGAACCTGCGGCTCAAGCCCTTCACCCTGATCGGGGCGACGACGCGGACGGGTTTGATATCGGCCCCCTTGCGGGACCGCTTTCACATGCGGGAACACTTGGAGTTCTATACCGTCCCGGAGTTGGCGGAGATCGTCCGCCGTAACGCGGTCAAGCTGCAAATCGAGATCACGGACGAGGCCGCCGAATTGGTCGCCGCGCGGAGCCGCGGGACCCCCCGCATCGCCAACAATCGCCTCCGCTGGATTCGCGACTTCGCGACGGCCAAGGCGTCGGGCAAGGTCTCGCGGAAGGTCGCCGAGGACGCCCTCGCCATGCAAAAGGTGGACCATCTGGGCCTGGATCGGCAGGACCGCCGCTATTTGGAGACCATGGCGCGGGTCTTCGGCGGGGGACCGGTCGGCGTCGAGGCCCTGGCCCACACCATGAACATCCCTGCCGATACCCTGGTCGATGAGGTCGAGCCGTTTCTGCTCCGCTCGGAATTGCTCGTCCGCACGCCCCGCGGCCGAAGGATGACGGCCAAGGCCTACGAACACCTGGGTTTGCCGCCCCCGGTCGCGCCCGGCGACCAGCAGCCCACGCTCTTCGACTGATCGGGGTTCGGCCCCGACGGCCCCGACGGAGGGCGGCCCGCCGCACGTCCGAAGTGCGATTCGGCAATCCCGCCCTGCCGGACAAGCCGGCAGTGGCACCCCTGCGCGAGCGGATTTTGAAACGCAGAGTGCGCAGAGGACGCGGAGGAGGATGAAGAATTGGCGGCCGGGTGGCTGGGGTCGGAGCGGAGCGCAGCCCCCAGACGCCCCGTGTTCGCGCTGCGTCCACCACCAGCTTACGCTGGTGGCTCAAGTTAATGGTGCGACCGGGTGGCTGGGGTCGGAGCGGAGCGCAGCCCCCAGACGCCCCGTGTTCGCGGCGCCTCCACCGCCGGCTTACGCCGGCGGCTCAAGTTAATGGTGCGGCCGGGTGGCTGGGGTCGTAGCGGAGCGAAGCCCCCAGACGCCCCGTGTTCGCGGCGCCTCCACCGCCGGCTTTCGCCGGTGGCCCATGCGCGGCGTTTCTGCTCGCATTACGTGATTCTACCCGCCGGCTTGTGCCCGCGGCTCCGAGCGTACGCAGCGTTGCGGACGAAGCCGACGGCGGCCTACAATATCGTGCAGCCGGGGGCAGGGGACGGTCCAGTTTCCCGGGGGCAGGGCGACCGACCCATTAAGCTATGGCAGCCATGCGTCCCGTAGCGGCGGCCGGCGGGGCGTTTCGCTCGAAGTTTCACTCGCAGGCCGACGATCGGAGGGGATGATCGATGGCGATGTCTTCGCGTCAGCGGGTGCTGGCCGCGCTGCGGCACGAAGAGCCGGATTACGTGCCCCTGGATCTGGGGGGCAGCGCGGTCACGGGGATGCACGTCAGCAGCGTGTATCTGCTTCGCCAGGCCATGGGACTGGACCCGCCCGGCACGCCCGTCAAGGTCGTCGAGCCGTACCAGATGCTGGGCGAAATCGACGACCGCCTGGTCCATGCCTTGGGCGTGGACGTCCTCCCGCTGGGCCGCCGCAAGAACATGTTCGGCTTCGAGAATAAGGACTGGAAGCCGTGGCGATTGTGGGACGGCACGCCGGTCCTGGTGCCCGGCGACTTCAACACCGACCCCGAGCCGAACGGCGACATCTTGATGTATCCGGAGGGCGATCGCTCGGCCCCGCCCAGCGGCCGCATGCCGAAGAACGGCTTTTATTTCGACACGATCGTCCGCCAAGAGCCGATCGACGACGACCACTTGAACCCCGAGGACAACCTGGAGGAATTCACGCCCATCGAGGACGACGAGTTGCAATGGTTGGCGTGCGAGGCGGAGCGTCTGCGGCAGGACGGCGACAGGGCGATCTTGGCCAACTTCGGGGGGACGGCCTTCGGAGACATCGCGCTCGTGCCCGCCCCCTTCCTCAAGCACCCCAAGGGCATTCGCGACGTGGCCGAGTGGTACATGAGCACGGCCTCCCGATTCGATTACGTGTATGCCGTGTTCGAGCGGCAATGCGAGATCGGCATCCGCAATCTGGAGCGGGCTTACGAAGCGGTGGGCGACCGCGTGGATGCGGTCTTCATCACGGGGACCGACTTCGGGCAGCAGCAGGGGCCGTTCATCAGTCCGGCCAGTTATCGCCGCCTATTCAAGCCCTTCCACCGGCGGGTCAACGATTGGATTCACGGACACACGCCGTGGAGGACGTTCATCCATTCCTGCGGCTCGGTGACGGCCTTTTTGGACGACTTCGTGGAGGCGGGCTTCGACATCTTGAATCCCGTGCAGTGCTCCGCCGCCGGCATGGACGCCGCCGTTCTGAAACGCAAGTACGGCGACAAGCTGACGTTCTGGGGCGGGGGCGTGGACACCCAAAAGACGCTCCCCTTCGGCTCGCCCGACGACGTCCGCTGGGAGGTCCGCGAGCGGATTCGCACGTTTTCGCCGGGCGGCGGGTTCGTGTTCAATACCGTGCACAATGTGCAGGCCGGCGTGCCCGTGGA
>JAAZNR010000883.1 GCA_012798155.1 Thermogutta sp.
AATCCGGAATTCGCGGGATTCGGTTGGATCGACGGGCTGACGGCGGCGGGCGGGCTGCTGGTATTTTCCGCGGCGGTGCTGGATCGCCTGGCCGCAGCGCCCCTCGTCCCCCTCCGCGATCCGCGGCTGTCGGAGGCCTTGCATTTCGAGAATACCTAGCGGCGACCCTGGGGCCGGACCGCCCCGCCGCGGCCGGCCGCCTCACGCTTTTATAGGCCGCCTCACGCTTTTATAGGCCGCATCATGCTTTGAAATGACACGCTTTCAGGTGGGATTCCCATGGCGGAACGCGACATCAATACCTCGACCGTGGCGTTGATCGGCTTCATCGGGGCCCTGATCGTCTTCGCCATCATCATTCTATTGCAGGTGGTTTACTTGCGCTGGATATCGGCACGAGAGGCCCGCGACCGGCAGGTTCCACCCTCCGAATGGAGCCGGGTCCGCGCGGAACAAGAGGCGCGCTTGAACGTCCCCGTCCCGCCCCAGGGGAGCGAGCCGGGGAGCCTGCCCATCTCCGCCGCGATGGACGTTGTGGTCAAGGACTTGCAATCGGGCAAGCCGATTCGGGAAGTGTCCGGGCGGCCGCCGGGCGGGATCGCGCCGCCGACCGATTCCGCCGCCGGGAAGACGCCGAACGATGCGGCGCCCGCCGCCGCGGGGTCCCGCGAACCCCAGGGCGCGCCGGTGGGGACGGCCTCGCCCGGCGAGAGTTGAGACTGATCGCCCGGCCCGGTCCTACAATTCGAAAGCAGAACGACATCGGCCTGGAACGGAATGGAATATCGTACGCCGAAGAAAGACGGAATATCGGACCCGGAAAAAACATGAGGTGGAGACTATGACATCGAATCTTCAGCACGCTCGTCGCCGGTTCGTGATCGCATCGGCGGCATGTTGCGCGGCCTCGATCATCGCTGCCGCATCGGTTCAGGCCCAGGTTGCCGAGACCGCACCCGATCAGATGGAGGGGGTTGGCGTGGAGGAGCACCTCGATCGCCCCTTGCCGCTCGATCTGGAGTTCGTGTCCGCCGAGGGAAAGAACGTCCGCTTGGGCGACTATTTTGACGGCAAACTCCCGGTCATTCTCACGCTCAACTATTCCAATTGCCCCAAGCTTTGCCACCTGCAACTGAACGGCTTGTTCGAGGGCTTGGAACGGTTGGATTGGCCGATGGGCGAGAAGTACCGCGTCGTCACCATCAGTATCAATCCGGAAGAGACCGTGGATCGGGCGGCGGCCACCAAGGCCAAGTACCAGAAGACGTATCGCGTGCCGGGGTCGGAGAACTGGGTATTCTTGACGGGCGGCGAGCAAAATATCCGAAAGGCGGCGGACGCGGTGGGATTCTTCTATCGCTACGATCCCGTAGAAAAGCAATACGTGCACGTCGCGGTGATCATGGTCTGCACGCCCGACGGTCGCCTGTCGCGGTATTTGTACGGCGTGGAATATCCGGCCCAGACGCTCCGCCTGGCCCTGCTGGAAGCCGGCGAAGGCAAGATCGGGACCACGGTGGACCGAATCTTGATGTTCTGCATGCATTTCGACCCTACCCGCGGCAGCTACGCGCCGGCGGC
Organism: Thermogutta sp.; assembly: GCA_012798155.1. GTDB lineage: Bacteria > Planctomycetota > Planctomycetia > Pirellulales > Thermoguttaceae > Thermogutta. Next base: position 1,582 of record JAAZNR010000883.1, read on the forward strand.
TTGGAGGCTGATGCAGCTCGGCGCCGCCCTGACCTTGGCCGTGTTCGGCGTCGTGCTGGGTGCCTGGTGGGTACGAGATCACCGGCGGTCGCCTCCGCCGGCGGAGGGCACGACGCCGGTTCCGAGCGACAGGCGGGGTGGAGGCCGAGCGACGCCGACCCTGAGCGAGAATAGGGACGACGCCGATTCCGAGCGAGAGTAAAGATCGATCCTCAGGGACGACCCATGCGGCGGCGGCTTGCAACGGACCGATATTCATATTCGCATGGGCAAGGGACTCTTCCGGCAGCCATGAAGCGCGAAGCATTATCGCACAACGATACTCGCGGCGGCGATACTCGCGGCGGCGCGGACCGGCGCGCGGCATCCGCCGCGCAGGCGGCCCGGGCGGTCCCGGCAAGCAGGGGAAGCGAGGCGTGCGACCTCCGGCGACAAACGGGCTTGTTCGCCTGGGGTCTCCCCCTGGCTCAGGCCGGCGGCAGCTTCTGGCTCCCCGATCCCGCCTCGACCACGGCCCATTACACCGATTATCTCTTCTACGCCATTTTCTATATCTCGGCCTTCTTCTTCGCCTTGATTGTCGTATTGATGACGGTGTTCTTGATTCTTTATCGCCGCCGCGACTCGCGGTCCAAGGCGGACAAGGCCCCCAGCCATAGCACCGTCCTGGAGTTGTTCTGGACCTTCGTGCCGGTCTGCATCGTCATCTACATCTTCGCCGCCGGTTTCATCGGTTACATGGAGATGCGAACCGCGCCGCCGGATGCCTACGAAATCCGCGTGACGGGCCAGAAGTGGAAGTGGTTTTTCACCTATCCCACCGGCTATGTGGACGAGAATCTGCACGTGCCCATCGACCGGCCGGTGCGACTGGTGATGACCAGCCGCGACGTGATCCACAGCCTCTTCATCCCGGCCTTCCGCCTGAAGATGGACCTCGTGCCGGGACGCTATACCAGCACCTGGTTCCATGCGGTGCGGCCGGGGGAATATCCCTTGCTGTGCGCGGAGTATTGCGGGGACAACCATTCCTCGATGCTGGCCGAGGTGGTGGTCCACGAGCCGGGCCGCTTCGAGAAGTGGCTGGAGGAGGCGTCCAACTTCATGAAGAATCTATCGCCCGTGGAGGCGGGGCGGATTCTTTACCAGCGGCAGGGGTGCGCCCAGTGCCACTCGCTGGACGGCACGCGGAAGGTCGGCCCCAGTTTCAAGAACGCCTACGGAGAGCCGGTCCGATTCGCCGACGGTACCACCGCCGTCGCGGATGAGAATTATCTGCGGGAATCGATCCTGGTCCCGGACGCCAAGATCGTGGCCGGCTATCCGCCGCAGATGCCGCCCTACCAGGGGCTTTTGGATGAGGACAAGATCGCCGCGCTGATCGCCTTCATCAAGTCGTTGAGCGACGCCCATGCGGACGAGGCAACTCCGCCGGCCGATGCGGACGAGGCCCCTGCGCCCGACGCTTCACCGTAGTGCTTCGCCCGCAGGGCGTTCCTTGGGGATATGATCACATTACGACTAAAGTACGACTAAGCATTGAAAGATAAGAATAGAAGGTCATGGATCATTCTTCCTCCGCTCCGGTCGATTACTTGCATGCCGATCGCGGCATTCGGTCGTGGATTTTCACGCTCGATCACAAGCGGATCGGGGTGATGTATCTGGTCGGCATCGCGGCCTCGCTCGTGTTGGGCGGGTTGTTCGCCCTGGCGATCCGCACGCATCTGGCGATCCCGGCCTTGACGCACGGCACGACGCCCGCCGCAAGCGTCCCCGCCGTGGGAGAACCGGCGGCGGTGGCGGCCCCGGAGGCGGCGGCCGTACAGGCCGACGCGGCCGCCGGCCTGGCCGCCGAGGGTCAGGCGCCGACGGCCGCCAGTACGCTGCAAGAGACGCCGCCACGCTATTTGCTGACCCCGCGGCAATACAACCGAGTCTTCACGCTGCACGGCGCGATCATGATCTTTTTGGTGATTATCCCGGGCATCCCCGCCGCCTTGGGAAACTTCGTCCTGCCCTTGATGCTGGGGGCCAAGGACGTCGCGTTTCCGCGGCTCAATCTGGCGAGCTTTCACCTCTGGGTGATCGGCGCGGTGTTCTTCTTGGCCGTGCTGTTCACCGGCGGATTGGATACCGGCTGGACGTTCTACACGCCGTACAGCACGACCACGGACACGCGGGTCGTCACGGCGGCCCTGGGGGCCTTCATCCTGGGATTCAGCTCCATTTTCACGGGCATCAATTTTATTGCCACGGTCCACATGCTGCGGGCGCGGGGCATGAGCTGGTTCAAGATGCCCCTCTTCGTCTGGTCCTTGTACGCCACCGCGGTGATCCAGGTGCTGGCGACGCCCGTGCTCGGCATCACGCTGCTCTTGGTGGCAGCGGAACGGATTTTCGGCCTGGGGATTTTCGACCCCAAGCTGGGCGGCGACCCCGTGCTCTTTCAGCACTTCTTCTGGTTCTATTCGCACCCCGCCGTGTACATCATGATCCTGCCCGGCATGGGCGTGGTCAGCGAATCCATCTCCACCTTCAGCCGCAAGCACATTTTCGGCTATCGCTTCATCGCCTTTTCCAGCGTGGCGATCGCCCTGCTGGGATTCCTGGTGTGGGGGCATCACATGTTCACCAGCGGCCAATCGCGCTTGGCCGGCATGATCTTCAGCGCCCTCACCTTCAGCGTTTCCATCCCCTCGGCGATCAAGGTGTTCAATTGGCTGGCGACCATGTATAAAGGCTCCATCTCGCTGCAGACCCCGATGTGTTACGCGCTGGCCTTCTTATTCCTCTTCGGCATCGGAGGTTTGACCGGCCTGTTCCTGGGGGCCTTGAGCACGGACGTGCACCTGCACGACACCTATTTCGTGGTGGCGCACTTCCACTATGTGATGTTCGGCGGGACGTTGGTGGCGTTTTTGGGCGGGCTGCACTATTGGTGGCCCAAGATGACCGGCAAGATGTTCGACGAGACCTTGGGCCGGCTGGGCGCCCTGGCGATCTTCCTGGGGCTGAACCTGACCTTCTTCCCGCAATTCGTGCTGGGCAGCCGCGGCATGCCCCGCCGCTATTTCGACTACTCGCTGCTGCTGGATCGCCACCCGGAATTCGCGGGTTTGAACGTGCTCTCCACGGCCGGGGCGTTCTTGACCGGGTTGGGGTTCGTGATCGTGGTGATCTGCCTGGCGCACTCGCTGTGGCGGGGTCGCCCGGCGCCCGCCAATCCCTGGGGCGCGGCCACGCTGGAATGGCAGACCTCCTCCCCGCCCCCCAAGGAGAACTTCCTGCGGCCGCCGGTCCTCAGCGAAAGCTACGATCCCTACTACCTCGACGATTTGGAATACGACGACAAGACCGGCGCCTATGCAGGGGTGCCTCTCGGTTTGGCCTGAACGGTAGGCACACACGGTTTGGCGCGGGGGTAGGTGAACACAGTTTGGCCTGAGTGATAGGCAAACAGAGTTTGGCCTGAGCGGTAGGCGAACACGGTTTGGCGCGAGCAATAGGCGAACACGGTTTGGCGTGAACGGTAGGCGAATTCGGGCGACGATCATGCCGGTCGCCGCGGGGCGGACATTCCTGATTCGGATTGCGGACAGGCCATGAACGACTTGACTGCCTTGGCACCCCACGGCGTTTCCGCGCAGAGCGAGCAGGGGCACCACCCTCACCCCGACTACGTCGCCCATCATTTCGACTCCGCCGAACAGCAGTTCGACGCGGGCAAATTGGGCGTTTGGGTCTTCTTGGTCACCGAAATCCTGTTTTTCAGCGGGCTGTTCTGCGCGTATGCCGTCTATCGCGGGAATCATCCCGAGGTCTTCGTGTACGCCCATCATTTTTTGGACAAGAATCTGGGGGCGTTGAACACGGCGGTCCTCATCTTCAGCAGCTTGACCATGGCCCTGGCCGTCCGCGCCGCGCAGTTGGAGCAGCGCCGGGCCTTGATCGCGTTCCTGCTCGTGACGCTGCTCTGCGCGTTCGTCTTCCTGGGCGTGAAGTACGTGGAATATCGCCAGAAGTGGGAGCACGGTCTATTGTGGGCGGGACGCTACCACGCGACCGGGCAGGAATCGAACCACGGTCCTGAAGCGGCCTCCGCGGACCGCGGCGCGGCGGTCGCGGCCGGGCCGAGAGCCGGTGAGACGACGCCGGCCGTGCCCCCGGAATTGCCGCCTGAAGCGACGGCCTCCGAAGACGCGCCGCGATTGGTCGGGGTGTTCTTCAGTATTTACTTCGCCATGACCGGCCTGCACGCCTTGCACGTCATCGGCGGGATCGGGGCCGTCACCTGGATCTTGGCCCGGGCCGTTCGCGGTGACTTCAACCGCTTCTATTTCGGCCCCGTCGATTATGTGGGTTTATATTGGCACCTGGTCGATTTGGTCTGGATCTTTCTCTTCCCGCTGCTCTACTTGATCCATTGACGGCGGGAGCACGGGCGGCCATCGCAGACGGAAATCAACAAACCGGCAATACCGAGCGCGGGGAGCAGGTGCAAGCATGAAGACGGCGGAATCCGGGCGTCAGGAAGGTTTCGGGCACGTGGTTCCCTTGGGGACGCTGCTGGCGGTCTTTGCCGCCCTGATCGTCTTGACCGGGATCACGGTCGCGGCGACCTGGGTCGATCTGGGGTCGGCCAACTTGTTCATCGCGATGGGCATTGCCGCCGTCAAAGCGACGCTGGTGGCCCTGTATTTCATGCATCTCCGTTACGATCACCCCTTCAACGCCCTGATTTTCGTCGTGGGTCTGCTCTTTCTCACGCTCTTTCTCGGCTTGACGCTGCTGGATACCAGGCAGTATCAGCCGGAGATCCAGGCCGCCGTGGAGAATCCCGTCTGAAACGGGTCGGTGGATTCCCGTCTCCGCCGCTGCTGCCGTGTGCCGCCGGAAGTCTTTTTTTCGGCCTTCTATCCCGCATGGCTTTTTGGGGGATCGAGATCCGGCGGGGCCGTGGCGCGTCTCGGCTCCGGCCGCCGCGCGGTCCGGGACGGCCGGCGACGGCACGGTCCGTCTTCGCGGCACAGACGCTTTTATGATTTCCGGCGGCATAAGCGGCGCCATGCGACGAGTGCGAACTAGGGTCGATTCGGCCTGTCCTCGGCGACGAAAAGAAGGTTGAGGAGCCGCCGTACGGCCCGGCGGGATTGCGCGTACGGAAGCGTTCTGGGTGAGTCTTTGCAGCTTGTGATGGAGACGCGCGGCACGCCTGCGCCTCCCGCGGCAGAAGGAGCCTTCCGTTGTCGGTTGCCTTATCGGTCCTGCTATCGTTTCGGAATTGTCAGGGGGTGCTGGCCTCGCGCCTGCCGGAGCTGATCGAAGTCTTGCCCGACCTGACGCCGCACTGGGAATTGATCCTCGTGGACGACGCCTCGCGGGACGCCTCGGCGGAGATCGCGGAGGAAACCGCGCGGCGATACCCGCAGGTCCGCTTGATTACTCCCGCTCAGCCGCGAGGCAGGCTGGAGG
>JAAZNR010000884.1 GCA_012798155.1 Thermogutta sp.
ATTCGATCTGTGGTCCGCCAAGCTGGACGTCCAGCTCTTGTCCGAAGACGCCCAGGCCGCCGCGGCGACGGCGCGAGACGCCATGCGGAGGTTTCCCGCGGCGCCGGAGGCGGTCTTGCTCGCGATTCGCGCGGCGTCGCGGATGGGCGACCGAGACGCGGCCTTGGCTTTGCTCTCCGACGCGCGCCAAGCCGCCGAAAGGCTGGAGGCGCCGAGCCGAACCTTTGTCCTTCGAGCCGTTGCCGCCGCCTATTTGAAACTTGACGACGCCGCCGGTGCCGCTGCCTTGTGGACCCGCCTTGCCGACGCGGACGCGAAAGACGCCGAAAGTCGCCGCCTCTTGTTCGAACTCGCCCGCGCCCGGCGCGATTACACCGAGATGGAAAAGCAGCTATCCGCGCTTCGGGCCGCAGCCCCGGATAGCCCCGAGTCGAACTTCGCGGAAGCCGCCTATCAAATCGCCCTGGCGACCCGCCCAGGCGTCCCGCCGGAGGAACGCCGCGACTTGCTGCGGAAGGCCGACGAGCAATTGACCGCGGCCGAAAATACCCGCGGGGGCTGGAGCGAGTTTTCCCGGCTCCGCGCCGAGCTTGCCTTGTTGCAGGGTCGCTGGGGTACCGCGATTCGCCTTTTGCAAGACCTGCATTCCCGGGGACTGGCCTCGGACGGACAAAAGGCGCAACTGATTCAGTTGCTGTTCTTGACCGGCCGGGACGACGAGGCGGAGTCGCTGCTTTCGTCCTTGCCGGCGGACCGTCGCCGCCCGGAATTGCGCCGCATTCAGGCCGAACTGTTGATGCGGGAAGGCAAGGCGGATGAGGCGCTCGCGATCGCCCTTCAGAATCCGGAGGATCCGCCGGACGCCGTCGAGTACATGTGGCAGGCACGTCTGTTGGCCCTTGCGAACCGCCCGAAGGACGCCGAAGAAAAGCTCCGCGCGGCCGTCGCTTCGGCCCCCGACTGGCCCGCGCCTTACCTCTCGCTCTTGTCTCTCGCCGTCCTCCGCGGACAAAAGGATGCGGCGATGCAGGTCCTCAAGGAAGCGGCGAGCCGCCTGCAAGGTCCGGCGGGCTGCTGCGCCGTCGCTTTGGGATACGAAACCGTCGGCGATCCGCAGTCCGCGGAGAAGTACTACCGCCGCGCCCTCGAGGTCGCCCCCCTCGATCCGGGGCCGAAACTGGAATGGGCCGGCTTTCTGATTCGTACCCGCCGCGGGGAGGAAGGGCGACGGGTGCTCGAAGAACTGGCCGCCGCTAAAGAGTCCTCGCCCGAGTCGCAATGGATCGTCCGCAACGCCCGCCGCAATTTGGCGCAGCTCCTCGCCGCCGGCGGAGACTACCGAAACTTCCGCCGTGCCCTCGATCTACTGGACCAAAACCTTCGCGAGGCCGACGCTGCCTTGGACCGGCTCATAAAAATTCGCTTGACGGCAGGCAGACCCGAAAAATCGCTCCGGCTTCAAGCCGTGGCGGCATACGAGAAGGAAGCCCAAGCAGGCACGAATCTACCCGCCGAGGACCGCTTCCAATGGGCGGTCGCGCTCGAGTCGTTGGGACGGTGGCCGGATGCCCGAGCACGGCTCGCCGAGCTTTTGAGACCGCCGGCGCAATCGGGCAGGCATCTCGAGTTCTACATCCGAAAGCTGATCGCGCACGACTCCCCCGCAAGCGAGATTCGCCCCTTGCTGGAGGATTTGGCAAAGGTCGCGCCGTCGCCCTGGACCGCAAGCGAATTGCAGGCTCGCCTGGCGGCCCGCGAAGGGGAGCCGCGGGAAGCCGCTCGCATACTCGGCACATTCCTTGAGGGCAAAGACGACTCCCGTCCCCGACCGCCGGCACCCCTGGTATTGCGGTGGTTCGAGGAGTTGGGCCTCCATCAAGAGGCCGAAGACCGGTGGCGCTCGCTGGTTTCGTCTCAACCGCAAGCGACGCTGGGCTTGGCGGGGTTTTTTGGCCGCCGAGGGCGAACCGACGAGGCCCTGGCACTCTGCCGTGCGGCCTTGCAAACGGTCCCACCGGAATCCGCGGCTGCCGTCGCCGTTGGCATCCTGCGCGCCCGGCGCGAGGCGTGCACCCCGGATCGCATCGCCGCCGTGGAGGAAATCTTGCAAGCCGCGGAAAAGGCGTCGGGCCGCACCCGCCCCTGGCTCCTGACTCGCGGCAGCTTCCTCCAGCTTTTAGGACGGCATCAGAATGCCGTAGC
>JAAZNR010000885.1 GCA_012798155.1 Thermogutta sp.
AGCCGAGGCGAGTTCGGCGTCCTCGCCTCGTTCGCTTTGAAATCGTACAAGGCGGTCCAAGATTTACCGAAAGATGGCCCCGGCCGCAATGCGGAAAATCGCCGAGATCGCCATTTGTCATGGGGGATTTCGCCGCTCGGCCCCGCATGTGGCCGCGCCGCGCGATTCCGTAAGCGTGCATAAAGCCATTTGATTTTATGGCGGGATAGCCGGCGCATTTTCTGTGGGGTCGATCGACGCCGGAGGTAGAAGCCTGAGCCGCCGACGCCGGCCGGCGGTGGAGACGAGGCATGCCCGTAGGGTGCGTGGGGGCTTCGCTACGCTGCGACCCCCAGCCACCCGGCCGGAACTGGAAACTATTGGGCTTCGGGCAATGGAAAGAGGGAAACGCCGAGAACGCAGAGTTGCGGCGGCTATACAGCTATACAAATTCTTCTACTTTCTCCGCGCGCTCTGCGCCCTCTGCGTTTCAAAATCTTCGCCCTCTACGCCCTCTGGGTTTCAAAATCCGTGCGGTCCGTGCCTCTGCATTTCGAAGACGGCCGCTGCGGGCGCGTGAACGCCCGCGAAGTCACGAAACCGACCTCGGCGATATTGAAGATGAGCCGCCTGGGATGCAACCTCCGAAGCACAAATGGCTGGGGTAATCTCGGCGGCCTAGTGCCACCTATGGCGGGCTATTCCCGGCCGGCTGCTATAGCCGGCCGGCTGATGGAGGGCGTCAGCGGGCCTCGTCGAAACGTGGAACATCATGCCCAGGCCCGACGGCCCCCCCTGGGGATGGGTGCACGGGTCGATTTTCCGGAATGTGCCGGTAAAATGATAGGGGGTCGGTACGACTTAATCGTGACGCACGAGCGAATCGTGCCGAAAACCTGCCTGCGATTACCCGCCTGACGAACATCGCGAATACCTTCCCAACCTTAAGCATTCGTTGAAAACGGATTCACGTACTTCCGAGGAAGCCGATCAAGGATGTCGGTACGGCGTTGAGTTTTAGCAGCGGCGCATGGATCGCCATATCCTTCAACGCCAGGGGCAAAGGATTGCCCGGATCGCTTGGATGCCAGGGATGATGATGCGGCGCAACACGGCGTCCGCACTCAGCGATTACCAGCAGGAGCGATGCCATGGGCCGGAAGCAAGATGTCATGGCGGCGGACCGAGCGGCTGTTTCTTCGCGGACGGAGACGGAGGAGTTCGTCGCCCAGTTCTCGCGGTGCCATGAACGTTTGTTCGGGTATATCTACAGCCTGGTGCCGCACGAGCAGGACGCCCGCGACATCTTTCAAAGGGTAAGCCTCCTGTTGTGGAGAAAGTATTCCAGCTTCGATGCGGAAGCCGACTTTTTCGCCTGGGCATGCGGAGTAGCCTATTACGAGGTGCGGAACTTCTTCCGGGTCTCCGCTCGCAGCCGCCTGAAATTCAACGATGAACTGTTGAACACCTTGGCCGTCGAAAAGGCCCGCCGCGGTTCGGAGGACCGTCGCCTCGAGGCTCTGCAAGAGTGCCTCAAGGAACTGCCCTCGGCGGAGCGCAAGCTTCTGATGGAAGTCTACGGCGACGGGCGCCCCATTCATGAGGTTGCCAATGAGTGCGGCAAGGCTGTGCAAACCGTTTACAATCGGTTGAATCTTATCCGTAGAAAGCTGTATGCAAGGATGCAGCGGGCTTTGACCGAGAATTAAAGGTCGGGCCGAACGTTTTCCGAGGTTTTTTTCCAGGGAGATGTTTTGCGCTGATGGTATGCGCATCGAGGTAAAAAGCAGCAGTTGTCGGAGACCTGCCGTCTCCGCAAGGGACGACGATGATGCTGAGCGGCAAGACGCGGGAAGAATTGATGGTTCTGCTGGAGGCGGTCGTCAATGAGACGATTTCGCCCGCCCAGCATCGCCGTTTGGAGGAGATCTTGACCTCCAGCGCGGAGGCCCGCAGCATCTACCTCGATTATCTTGACATGCACGCGGGTTTGCGGGCGGTGACGCTGGGGCAAAGCGAGGATCAGCAAATGTCGCGGATCGTCGCCATGGTCGAGAAGGAGGCATCCGCGGCGAGGAGGGGATCTCGAGGCAGGGCGGCGGTCTCTCACCCCTGGGTAGCCGCCGTCGGGGCCGGCGTCCTGATTGCGGTTTTGGTGGGGTGGTTGCTGGGAAAACTATCGGGGAAGGCCCCGCCGACCGATGCCCCAATCGCCCCCGAGCATGTCGCCACGATAGCACGTTGGGCGGGAGTCGCCGCCGGAGAGACGCCGATTCCCGTCGAGGGCCGGCGTCTGGCGCCCAACGACGTCCTCGCGTTGAGGGAAGGAAGCGCGGAAATCCTCTTCGACGGCGGGCAACGGGTGATCTTGCAGAGCGAAACACGCCTGCG
>JAAZNR010000123.1 GCA_012798155.1 Thermogutta sp.
AGAAACTTGGGGAGTGTCTCCTTCGAACTTGGCCGGGATTCGGTCCGCCGCCGATTCGGTCCGCCGCCGGCCGCCGGAGTCGCTCCGCTTTCCCCTCGCGTCGCCGGTCGGCCTTTGCCCGAAAGGAGTTCGCCATGCCCGAACCGCTTCTTTGCGTGAAACGTAGCGCCGTGATCACGGGATGGGATTTCAGTACGGGAGGCGTGAAGTGCCTGGCCTTCGACGTGTCGGGCCGGGTCTTGGCGGAAATCCGATTGCCCACGGACATCTGGTTCGGCGATTCCCCTGCCGGCGGCATCCGCGAGTTGAACCTCATGCAATTGGAGGGGCAGGCCTACGCTTCGCTCCGCGCGATCGCCGCCGAACTGGATCGTCTGGGCCGGCTCAAGGACTGGGCGGCGGGCGGGATTTCCGCGACCCACCACACAGCCGGCCGCATCGACGCGCGGGCCGTGCAGATTCGCCGCGCCATCTGCTGGAACGACGCGACCCTGGCGGAGTATCATGCCCGAGGACTGGCACGGCTGGGCGGGCAAGACCGCGTCCGGGATTTGATCGGCGGTCCCTGGGCGATTCGCTACAGCCTCAGCCACCTCGTCAAGGACGAAACGCACCTGGCGCCCGAGCTTTGGAAACGCACCTATCGCATCTTGCCCCACGGGGCCCTGGCGGCGGGTTACCTCACCGGCAATTTCGACGTGTGCAGCGTTTCCGCGGCGGCTTCCACCGGGATCATGGACCTGCGTTCCAAAAAGTGGCGCCGCGAGATGCTGAACGCACTGGAAAGCGAAGAGTACCGCCGCCTGGCGTGGAAGCAATTGCCGCGCATCCTCGATCAATACCAACCGGTCGGGATGCTGCGGGAAAGCGCGGCCCTTCAGGCCGGAATGACGGGCAGGAAGCGGCCCTGGATTTTCCCCACCTCGGACGATCAGCAGGCGGGCCTGGTGGGCGGCGGCGCCGTCGAGGCCGGCCAGGTCGCCGTCATCCTCGGCAATTCCGCGGTCGTCAACAGCTCGTCCAAGGATCGCCCCCAGCGCGGGCGGCTCGATGTCATGCGACTCAATTGGGGGCCTTATCTGTGGATGCGTTGTTACAACAACGGCGCCCAGTTCTTGGATCAAGTCGTGGGGGCCAATCCGGATTGGGCGGAGTTGGAGCGTCAAGCCCGACAGGTTCCGCCCGGCTGTAACGGCACGCGCGTCATGCCCTTCGTCCTGCCCGAGCCTTCCCTGGGCATCGACGGGCAGCAGACGGGACTCCGCTGGTTCCCGGAAGAACCGCGGGAACCGGGCGTGCGCTATCGCGCCGCCCTGGAGGCCCTGGCCTACCTCATCGCCCTAGCGGTGGCGGAGCACGAAGAGGCCGGGCAAAAGATCACTCGGATCACAGTCTCCGGCGGCATCGCTCGCAGCGAATTGATGTGCGAGATCCTGGCGACCGTCTTAGACCGCCCGCTGTTGCGGCTGGAATCGGAGGAAGGCCCCGCCCTGGGGGCCGCCGTCACCGCCCTGGCCGCCTTGGAGTCCAATCTCCGCAAGCAGAAAGGGATCGCCAAGCGGTTCACCGTGGCCGACGCCGCACTGGCCATGGTTCGATTCCGCGGTACGACGGCCGGCTGCGCGGATTGGGCGGAAGCCTATCGCTTGGAACTGAAGCAATTCCGCGAGACTTTGGGACGCCTCAAAGCCGGTCAGCCGTTGGGCTGAGCGGATTCGCCGCCGAGGACGAGGAACGAGCGCAACCGCTGCTCCGGGATGATGTCGCTGGACGTGCCTTGACGTGCCTTACGCTTGGTGCAAATCTCAGGGCGCCGCGGGGTCGGCCAAGCTCAAGGGGCTGCGGATTCAGTCAGCCTCAAGGCGAGGGGCACTCGGCCGGCCTCAAGGCCCCGCGGCCGCGGTCAGCCTCAGGGCGAGGGAGACTCAGTCAGCCTTGAGGCGAGGCTGGGTCGGCCAAGCCCAAGGCGAGACGGACTGGGCCGGCCTCAAGGCGACGCGGACTCGGCCAAGCCCAAGCAGTAGAGATCGCCTTCTTCCGTCGCGGCGAAGATTCGCCGACCGACTACCGCCGCCGACGCCGAGACGGCGCCCCCCAAGTCCAGTTCCCACTTCGGGGAACCGTCTTGCAGCCGCAAGCCGTGCAGCCGTCCATCCAGCGAACCGACGACGACCACGGCCTGGGCGAGGTCGCCGTTTTCGGGGACGACGATGACGGGCGAGGCGTCCACGTAGCGTCTGGCGGCGAACTTCCACGCCGTTTCGCCGGTTGCCGCGTGGAAGCAGTAGATTTGCCGGTCGCGGCAGCCCACGACCACAAACGGGCCGCATACCGCGGCGGAGGATCGGAAGGCGTCGGCGGGTCTTTCCGGGGGGAATTGCCAGAGCCTTCGCCCGGTCTTCCAATCGATGCCGAAAAAGAAACCGCTTTCGGTGCCCACGTACAACTCCCCGCCCATCACGGCCGGAGTGCAGCCGGTAGGCCCGTCGAGGTCGCAGGTACCGAGTTCCTTGCCGGTTAGCAGCTCCAGCGAGTGCAGCTTCCCGTCGCAGCCGGCGACGAACGCGCGGTCTTCCGCGACGGGCGGTTGGCAGCGGATTTGGTCGGGGAGCGCCGTCCGCCATACCACCGAACCGGTTTCCGCGTCCAGGCAGTAGAGGTTCATGTCTTGGGAGCCGAAGAGGATGCGGGGGCGATCGCCGGCCGAGAAGACGTTGGCCGCGTTGTCGATCGTGCCCTCCGCCTCGAACTGCCAGAGCGGCTTGCCGTCCTCGGCGTTCCAGGCAAAGAACTTTCCGTCCACGTCGCCCACATAGACCCGTCCCGCGTGAAAGGCAGCGGCGGCGAGAAATCCTCCCCCGATATCCTGCTTCCATGCCAGGCGGCCGGTTTCGACGCTGACTGCGTAAAACGTACCGTTGTTTCCGCCGAGGTACACCGAGTCTCCGGCGACGATGGGAGAGGCCGTGAAGCCGTCCTTTTCCGCCGAATAGACCCATTCGATATGCGGCACACGCTCCGCGTTTCCCACAGCAATGCCGGAGCAGGCGGGCGTGCCGCGAAACAGCGGCCAGGCGTCGCCGGGCGCGGCATCGGCGACTCGGGCCGAATCTGCATCGTCGCCGACTACCGCATCCGTCGGCATGTCGGCATCGCCGGCCTGCGGCGAGACCACGGCACGGCGACATCCCCAGCCTCCAAGAGCACCGCTACCCAACCACAAGAACAGTAGGAGGGAAACCAAACGAGAAGGGACCAAGCCGGAAGGACCTCGTTCGCCGGGCCATCGCGCCCCGCAACTCGCGCGGAGCGGACAAGTTCGTCTTTTCCCGACGCTGAGCCGCGGACTGCGGGCCGGGGTGCGCACCACGTGTCCTCTCCCTCCCTGAAAAGCTGCGCCCGTCGCCGTAACGTAAACACTTCGACCGCTTGCGATCAGGCCGCTGGATCCCGCCCCCGATGGAACGGCCGATTCAGGGCGAATTCTTGGACGAATTGGCCGGGCTGGGGGGGCTGCTCAATTGCGAAAGGACCTGCAAGATGCCGTTCAGGTGTGCCATCCGCGGACCGAAACGGTCCACGAACTCGGTGAACGTGAACTCCCCGTCCAGCAGGTTATCGAAGTTATTGTTGACTTCCTCGGTCAACTGATGGAGAAACTCCGTCTGTACTCGAGACAGGCACTCGGCGGCCTCGCGGCACTTCCTGGCGAGGTGCGGGTTGGCTTGCCGCCACTGCCCTAACTCGACCGCCCGCTGGCGTTGCCCGTTGCCGACCTGGGTGGTCAACTCTTCCAAGATTTTCGTTTGCCGCTGCTGCACCATTAGAATCTGTCGTAGCAGCAATGCGATCTCGGCAAGCCCCGCGGTCTGCGGCGTGGGTGAGGCCGCCGCGGCTTGGGTCACGTCGATTTGCGTAAAAAACGGAGGTTTCATCGATTGGCTTTCGTTCATCGGCGTGGTTCCTCCACCAAGGTCACTACAACCAGTATAAACAGGCACCGCACGAAAAGTCGAGCGCCGGACGCAAAACTTGAGTCCATCTTTTCGCGTCCCGCCGAATCTTCACCGGGCCGCGCCGTTACAACCGCTACAGATTCGACTTTGCCGACGACCGTTGCCGCCGTAAAGTCCCTCGCCGTTGGAACCGATACAGTGGGAAGCCCCGGAGGAGGGACCCGCCTCGCCCCTGCCTCCTCGCTCTGCCGTTCGACCGGACTGTGCTTTCTCCCGATTTCGCAACACGTGGGGTCTCATGAGCGAAAAGACACGCAGCAGAGGGGGGCGTTCCGCCCTCTCCTTGGGTTTCCTGTCCGTATTGTCCCCCTCCGAGGTCGGTTTCGTGGGGGGTTACTTGATTCTCAACGGGGTCGGTCGCCCCTTGGAGTTTCACTGCACGACCCCCGTCAGACCGACCCGGGCGCAGGAGATCCTGTACGGAAATTCATTGAAGCCGTACCTCTTTGCCGAGCAGATCGCGCCGGCGCTGACGGCCAAGGCCAAGACCCCGGTAGCGTTGATTTGCGTGGATCGCTGGGAGTTGCTGGATTTCGCGGATCATGCCGGGACCCCGGTGGCGGCGGTCATGCCTGGGGACGGCGGCCCGCCGCCCGCCGCTCCGCACTTCTCCCTGGCGAACCGCGGGAATCCGGCGGAATCTCTCGGCGCGGCAGGCGAAAGCGGCCCGGCCGGTGAAAGCGGCGCCGCAGGTGAAAGCGGCGCGGCGGGTGAAAGCGCGACCTCCGCCGACGACCTCGCCCGCTTGCACGACGGCGTCCCGCAGGCCTGGGGAAAATACTCCGGCAACGCGGGATTCCTTCACCGTGATTCTCCGGCGGCTCCCGCGTCCGTTTGCACGCCGGTCGCGCCCGCCGCTGCTCGCATCGCGCCTTCCGCCACGAGCGAGTGCCTGACGCACGGCCGCTG
>JAAZNR010000886.1 GCA_012798155.1 Thermogutta sp.
ACTGCTCGGCAAGCGTGCCCCGGCGCGGTCACGGCTCCTCATCCGCGATCCGCAACAGGGCCGACCAGTCGCTGGTTTGACGCCACAGGGAGGCGGATCGGGCGACAGTCGGGCCGCGGCGGAGGCACACGCACCGCACGACGGCCAGCGCCGGCTCCGCCTCCCAGGCCGCGCGATGGAAGACGGCGGTCATGCGATCCCCAACGGCCGCCGCCCGGCCGTAGTCCTCGTCCTCGACCGTGATGCGGACCCGCCGCTCCTCCCACCGCACGCCGCCGGAGGCGAGCCATAGCGGCCGCGCGGCAAGCACCGCGATCACCGCGCGGGGCGGTGCCGTCTCGGCCGGATGCCCCGTAAAGACGCGATCCGGGGCGATCAGGGCGGCCAACTCGGCGTCCGCCGCCCAGCGATCTTGCAGGCTTTGTTCGAAGGACATGGCACTTGTTCGTAGGTTTGACGAAACTTCGTTCGGAGCCGCCGGCGTTAGCCGGCGGTGCTGCTGATACGACATCGCACGCTGGGCGGTGGAAATCCACCTCGGGCTGACGCCCGAGGCTCACACTCCGCCGGCGTTAGTCGGTGGTGTGCTATTGATTGGAGCCGCCGGCGTAAGCCGGCGGTGCTGCTGTCACGACGTTGCACGCTGGGCGGTGAAAATCCACCTCGGGCTGACGCCCGAGGCTCACGTTAACGCCCGAGACCCACGCTATTGGTTCGCCTGATCGTAGAGCCCGGCCCGCGCCCAGGGGACGGCCTCGATCTCGGCGGGTTCCGTCAAGCTACCCGGCTTGATGATCCTTGGTACGGCGAACATCCGGCCGAGGCGGTCGCGGAAGCGGTAGGTTCCGGCGGGCAGCCGCACGTCAGCCCACAACCGCGAGATGCCGGGCTGGGGGGCGTCGGCATCGCCGGGGGGCTCGCCCCAGCGGCACGGCACGCCCGCCGCGAAGAGCCGCCAGACCGGCATCGGCTCGCCGTGCGTCCCTTTGCGGAACTCGGCGATCTGGATGTCGATGGTGCTGCCCGGCTCGAAGGCGGCCGACGTGTCACGGCACCAGGCGGCCAGCCTCCCGGCGGGAGCGGTGGAGACGGCCAGCACGACCCAGCGGCGGCCGTCCGCGTCGCGGAGCACATCCCCGGATCGCACGCCGCCCGGCGCCGCCGACTCCAAGAAGGTCCAGACGCCCTCCACGCGGAGCAGGGGGTCCCCGCGGTCGCCGCGGACGGGCGGGACGGGGCGGCGGAAGGCCCAGCCGATCGTCACGCCCGGCTCGCGCCCCTCCCGCAGCAACGTCACGCGCTCGCCCCCGTCCGCGATCAGGGGGAGATCGTCCTGGGGTGAAAACAGGGGTCCGCTCATCGCTCGCTCCTATGCCCAAGCATTTGCCCGACCGACAGCGCTTTCATCGCATCCCGAGCCGCCGGCGTTAGCCGGCGGTGCCGCTGTCACGACATCGCACGCTGGGTGGTGACAATCCACCTCGGGCTTACGCCCGAGGCTCACACTCCGCCGGTGCGAGCCGGCGGTGAAATCGCCGCGAATACCCGAGACTGGGGGCTTCGCTCCGCTTCGACCCCAGCCACCCGACCGTCCCAGCCACCCGGCCAACCCCAGCCACCCAGCCAATCCCAGCCACCCGACCAACCCCAGCCACCCGACCGCTCGCTCCTGTGCCGTCCTATCATCGGCGGATACGAGACATCCGGCGTGAGCCGGGCGACCCTCTAGGTGACCGCCCGCGACCGCATCTCGAACGGCTCGGCCTCCGCCAGCTTGACGTCGCACCACTCGACCACGTCCTTCAAGCGGGCCAGATACTCGCTCCACGAGACGGACTGGCCCTCCAGTTGGTAGCTGGGCTTGGGCTGCAGCGTCAGTTCGGCGATCAACGCCAGGCATTGCGACCGGATGACCCGCAGCGACGGCACGTCCGGAATGTCGGCGCTCATGGTGATTTCCTCCTCAGGTCCAAATGCGATGAAAAGCCGCCGGTCGAGGGTTTTTACCCTAGACCGCCCAGAGGCGAAAGCGGGCGACGATCTCTTGCCCGGCGACGGGCGCCAGGCGGTATTCCACCAGGTAATGCCGGCCGGGCGTGGGAAACGCCGGCTGCTGCGAGACGTCCAGGGCGTGGCGAAAGTTGTAGCCCTGGTCGTCCACGTCCCACAGAACGTCGTTTTGCAGCGCGGCGAAGAGGACGGCGTCGGGGGCCAGGACCGCATCCTGGTGTCCCGCCACGGGCGCCCGCTGGTAGGGATCGCTCGGGCCGAGCAGGTACACGCCGTAGCGGACGGCGGCGACGGCGGCGGGCGTGAGCGGCAGGCCGTCGTGGCCCACCATCCGCGCCAGCAGCGTCGCCGAGGCATTGGCGAAGACGACGCCGGGGATCTCGACGGCATCACCCATGACCGATGGCTCCTTTCCCTTTCCGGTAGCCGTTGACGGGCCTGCCCGGTCTGTTTTCGAAACGCGGAGGCCGCGAAGCCGTCTTTGAAATGCAGAGGGCGCAGGGGTCGCGGAGCAAGAGAAGGAAGAATTGCCGGTCGCAACTCTGCGTTCTCTGCGTTTCCCCGCGAGACCCTGGACAGTCCCCGTGAACGGTTACCGTTTCCAAAAATGCGATGCTGATGTTTTCACACGGTACGTGCCGAACCTGCCCGACCGCCCGATACATGGACTCCGGCCGCGCGGAGGTGCCGGGCGATGCGACCGGCGGCGGCGCCGGGGCACCATGCCCGCCCCGCCGCGACGGGAAACCGCGGGACCGGCTCGCCCGACGGAGGCGGAGGCGGCGGCTCCGGCTGGGGATAGCGGATGGGCGGATGCGCCATCCAGCCCGGTCCGCCCTCCGCCGTCAAATCGTTCCCCTGCCCCGAATGGTCCGCGTCGTTCTCGCCGAAGTCGCCGCCCAGCGGCCAATAGCCGCGGAGGCCTTCCGGCCGGACCAGGAGCGGGGAATCGCCCTGGGCCAAGGCGAGGATTTCCGCGTCGGTGAGGGCGACGTCCCAGATCGCGGCCTCGGCCGTCCCGCCCGCGAAGTACGCCGTCACCCCGCCCGACGACTCCCACGCCGCCACGGTCGTCCGATCCAGTCCGCCGGGGGTCTTGGCGACGGTGTCCTCGGCCCCCGGCTGACCGTTCAGATACACCCTGCGGCGATCCGCGGCGGAAAACACGCCCGCCACGTGCTGCCACTGACCGAGGGCGTAGGCGGCGTTGCTGCGGGCAATGGCGAAGGTCCCCTGCTGCGCGGTGACGGCCGCCGCGCGGACCCCGTCCGGACCCCGCAATTGCAGGAAATGCCCGGAGTGGCTCTCGCTCGCATTGCACAGTCCCAGCACGTCCTCGTAGGCCGAGCTACGGCTGGGATGGACCCAAACCGCCAACGTCAGGGGCGGCTGCAAGGCGACGGCCGATCCCCGCCACAAGCGTTGCGAAGTCCCGTTGAACGTGCGTGCCATGAGCCGCTCCCATCGTGGCGTTCGGTTCCGGCGGGACATCGCCCGCGCGGCAACCCCCGACTCCCCCCGGCGATCAGCTCGCCGAGCAGCGGACCACGGCCCGCGGCTCGAGCACGGCGGGCGTGCCCCGTTCGCTGGCCTTGAAGCGGACCACGATGTCCTGGTTGAAGTCGGCTTCGCTGCCGGCCGGGGACTGCGTGACGGTGATGGGCCAGTTCTCCATGTAGGCGAAGGCGCGGGCGAAGTCGCCCAGGAACCACCAGGTCTTGGCCTGCTCGTCGGGCGTGCCCGCCGCCGTGATCCGCGACGCCAGCAGCCGGCTGTCGTGGACGCGGTAGTCGGCCAGCGGGTTGGGCGAGGCGGTGGCCGTGCCGCCGCTCTCGAACGTGACCTGCTGGGCGGCGAAGATCCGCCGCGCGGTATGCCGCAGGGCGGAGGGCACCAGGACCGTGTTCGGCCGCATCAGGATCGGCTCGCCCGAGCCGGGGTCGGTCATGGCGGCAAAGAGCTGTTCGGCCCGATCCACGCTCGTCCAATCGACCAGGGGATTGCCGGGCAGGAGGTTGACCCAGGGTCCGCCCCCGCCCGCCGCGTAATACGTGTCGTAGGCCGTGCCGTTGTGCTTGTAGCCGGCGACGGCCCCCAGGATCGTGTCCAGAATCCGCTTTTCGCGGTTCAGGCCCAGGATTTCGCCGACCTCGGCCGCCCGGCTGAGAACCACGTGCGTGCGGTCGAAGAAGATCGCCTCGCGGGTGACGGGGACGATCAGCCCCCGCTTGGTGGTCCGCGGCGTTTCGATGTAGTCCTCGCCGAAGCCGACGTGGGGATAGGGCATGCCGGGGTGGACCTCGGCCGCGGCGTCCGGCAAGCGCGAAGCCCCGGGAATCCGCTCGCCGTCCAGCCGCGTGGGGATCACGCCGACCAGCCGCGAGGCGACGAAGGCCTCGTGGCGGTAGCCCTCCAGGATCTTGGACTGGAGGACCTGGCCGGTGATCTGGAGGAAGGCCGTGGCGTCCACCCCTTCCGCCTCGAAGATCGGCACCGCGTCGCCGCGACGGGGATCGAGGCTTTGCACCCACTGCCGCCCGTCGGGGAGGAGGGCCTCGGCCAGGTCGCGGAGGCTGAAGTCCTCCGGCCGCAGATCGCCGCGGCGGAGGGCCTCGCCCACATGTCCGACCACGGCTTGGGTACCGTCCAATTCCAATTGCCGCCGCAACTCTCGACAACAAATCGTAGGCATCGCGCTTTCCTTTCCTGCCGCTGGTTGGGGAATGATCTCGGGGACTCCGCCCGCCGCGTCGCCGTTCGCCGCGTTGCGCGGGCGATGGGAGGCGTTCACGCCGTCGCCGTCGTGCCTTTGACGCCGCCGGTCATGACGGTGGAGCAGATTTCGACCCATACCGTGCCGCCGGGTTGGGGGGCGCGTTTGGCCGCCCGGCCCACCGCCAAGGCCGCCTGCGCCACCTTGGTCACCCGCTGGTTCTCCAGCCGGGTCCCGTCGTCGGCCTCGTCCGCGCCCACCCAGTCGCCCAGCTCGAAGCTCTCGCCGGGGCAGACGAATTCGAACACGCCGGTCGCCGCCACGCGGATCGGGCGATCGTCGCCGAGGGGGCTGCGCTGCATGGCCACCCCCAGAAATCGCCCCGCGAAGAGCTGCTGATTGGCCGCCTCGGTTCCCTGGTCGGCTTGGGTGGAGGCCGAGCGGGCGACGCCGTTTTCCAGATACACCAGGTCGCCGATTTCGATCAGATCATCCGGATTCACGGCCGCCACCACCGACCGCGTGTCCCCGAACCGCCATCTCATGCGATCCGCCATCGTGCTGCGCTCCTTTCTCCAAACGGTCACGTCACATACGGTACATATGTCCATCACAATCGCCGGAACGCGGGTCCCGGCTCTTCCGATTCGAGAACTCGGCCGATTCAACGCCGCAGGACGGCCCGGACGAACTCGGCCGTGGGGTCGCCGGGCGTCCGCCGCAGGGGGTCGCGGGCGGAGGGCGGCTCGATCGGCGGCCCCGCCTGCATCGAGGCCGGGAGGCGGCCCGCACCGCCGGCGGCGCGGACCAACGACGCCGTCTCGCGGAGGATTTCCCTGGCCAGGCGGCCGTCCTCGGTCGCCAGCAGGAGGTCCCAGAGATGCCGGCCCAGCCGCGGCCCGATCGCCCGTTGCGGGGCGTGCGGCGGCAGCAGGCCGTACTCGCCGGCCGCCTCCGTTAGCAGACTCGCCCGCCGAAGCCGTGCCAATTCCCGCCGCGACTCCGCCAGGGCCTCTTCGAGCAAGGCCGCGGGAGTCAGCGAGGACTGCGGGGGCTTGGGGGCGCCGGCGTCGGCCGGCGTCGTCCCTCCCCGCGCGGTCCCGCCGCCCCCGTTTTCAAGCGTTGCCCCGCCGCCGGGCGATTGCGATTCGAACAGGCCCTGCGTGCCCGCGGGGTCGGCCACCACGTCCACGCTCAGCACCCGCTCGATCTCCTCCACCACGGTCCGGCCGCCCTCCCGCCGCGTCTTGGCCAGCACGCTGTGCGAAAGGCCCAGGTTCCGCGGGGCGTGCTCGGCGTCCCACACCAGCCGCTGCGCCAGCTCGTGCTTGGGATTGAACCGCAAATCGGCGAAC
>JAAZNR010000887.1 GCA_012798155.1 Thermogutta sp.
ACGGTGACGCCGTAATCCTCCATGTGGTGATGCTTGGCCAGCAAGGACCTGATGATGTCCGCGGTGGCAAGGACGCTCTTGGCGTCGTTCACTTGAAAGGTGATTTGGCTGAGCTGGACCTCTTCGGCCTCCGTCGAGCCGGCCCGGCGCGAGACCACCACGTCCCCGATCCGCCACCACAAGGTGGTGATGGGGATGTACACGTCGCTCGAAAAGTCTTGGGCGGCCATCGAACCGCCGATCCCCGCCGACGGCATCTTGGGCTTGCAAACGCCGATGACCTCGTAGAAGCCTTCCTCGATGAGAATGATCTTGTGGACGGGGTCTTCGTAGGGGAAGAGCTTTTCGGCCACCTCGGCCGACAAGACGCAGTAGTTCTTGGCCTGCGCCAGGTCGACGTCCTGAAGGAATCGGCCGCGGTCCATCTCCAGCCGCAGCATGTCCTTGTATTCCGGCGTGCACGCCACCAGGCGACCGTCGACCTCGTGTCCGGCGCGGGTGAAGCGCTTCCGCAATTCGCGGATTTGGATGGCGCGGGTGATGGTGGGGATGGTCTGCAGCAACCGCTCGTAATCGGCGCGGGTGATCCCGTACTGCAGGACCATGCCGGCGGAAGTGACCTGGTCGGAGGGGGGCTTGATCGTGCGGATGATGATGTTCGTGGCGCCCAGGCTCTCGATCTGCTCCTGGGCCTTGCGGCTGATGCCCTCGCCGATGGCCAAGAGCCAGATCACGCTGGCCACGCCGATGAAAATCCCCAGCACGGTCAGCAACGACCGCAGGGGATGCAGCATCAGGCTCTTGATGCCCAGGCGAAACGTGCGAATCCAAATCAACATGGCAAAGGCCGATTCACGCGACGAAAGTCAAGGAATGAAAGAGGAACAGGGAAAAAGTACGGGGATCACGATTCCGGCAGCGGGGAAAGCGCGGCGGCGGCAGCCGGTCGCGCGGACGGGGGGTTTTCGATCATGCTCTCGATGCGGCCGTCTTTCAAGCGGATGATCCGCCGGGCCCGCTTTCCTACGTCTATTTCATGCGTCACCAGGACGATCGTCTTTCCGGCCGCGTTCAACTGATCGAACAAGGCCAGGATTTCCTCCGTGGTCGCCGAATCCAGGTTGCCGGTCGGCTCGTCGGCGAGGATGAAAAAGGGATCGTTGACGAGGCTTCGGGCGATGGCGACGCGCTGCTGCTGCCCGCCGGATAGCTGCGTGGGACGGTGGTTCAGCCGATCCCCCAGCCCGACCAATTGGGCCAGTTCGCGGCAGCGATCGCGGTCGCGGCGGCCCAGCCGGCCTTGGTAGTAGAGCGGGACCTCGATGTTTTCCAGGACCGTCAACTGGGGGATGAGGTTGAAGGACTGGAAGACGAATCCGATCCGGCCGGCCCGCAATTCGGCGAGCCGATCGTCGCTCGCGTCGGCGATATTCTCGTCGCCCAGGAAAAGGCTTCCGGAGGTGGGGTGATCGAGGCAGCCGAGGAGGTTGAGGAGCGTGCTCTTTCCCGACCCCGAGGCGCCCATGATGGCGACGTAATCGCCCTCCGGGACGTCGAAGGAGACGCCGCGCAGGGCGTGGACGACTTCGCCGCTGAGGTGATATTCCTTGACCAGGTTTTGGACCGAGGCTGCCAGACGCATGTGCGGGGCTCCGGGTCAATCGGGGTTGGGGCGTGGGGCGGGGTCGCGGGCGGCGTCGGGAGGTCCTCCGCCGCGTTCGTCGCCGCGTCCTGCCCCGCCGAAGCCCAGGCCGCCGCCGGGCGGCCCAAATCCTCCGGCAGCCCGCATTTTCTCCATCCCCTCCCGCATCTCTTCCTTCGAGATCGCCCCGTCGCCGTCGGCGTCGTTTTGCAGCATCTGTTCCTTGCGGTCCTCGGGGATTTCGGCGGCGTCGATCTTGCCATTCTTGTCGGCGTCGGTCCGGTCGAAGATGCGATCGACGA
>JAAZNR010000888.1 GCA_012798155.1 Thermogutta sp.
CGCATCATCTCCTCCACACCACATATCAACCACGCGAACGAGTGTAACGCAACGGCCTCGAATCGCATCCCAGGCTGGGGCGGCTTTACGCGCAAACCCTTTGTCGGCGATCCTCGCCTGTGTTACCATATGGACTGCGGCTTCGGCATTGACTGCGGCGTCGCCTGACGGGGCGTCCCGCGCCTGATTCCGATCTCGCGCGGCGGGGAGTTTCGCGCCGAAGAGATTTCCTGCCTTACTCCAACTTCTTGATCCCGCGAGGATAAGCGTCTCCGATGTCAACGTACCAGGTGGTGTTGATCGATAAACCGCGCGACTGGACGCCCCGTAGCAGCGACGATCTGCCGCTGGAGGCAGGAGTTCCTCGCGGCGAATTGGGAGAATTCCCTCAGCTCTTCGCGGCCTTTCGCCACGCGGCGGAATACAACGAGCAAAGCCGCTCGAAGAACGGGACGCAGTGGGCCGTCGTTGTCGAGAAAGGCGCCGTCGGCAAGATTTGGCAGGGCATGCGAATCTGCACGCCCCTGGAATACAAGATCGCCGCCATTTGGTGGCCCATGGGCTGGGAACCGGATTCGCCGCTGGACGTGCCTCGCTGCGTGTGCAAGGCGCAGGGCGCCATTCAAGAGGAGGTGATGACCTACCGCCGGGCGATTGCCGTAATGGAGGCGTTGAATCGCCAGGCCATGGACGGCGTCGGCAACATGTGGTACGTGATCGTGGCCGTGGAGCACGAACCAATCTCCCGCACGATCACTTACGACCCGGCGGGGTTGCAAACCTCCGTCGAAATCCGCCGCATTCACGTGGTGCAGCCGGTGGGTTCCGCGGGATTCGGCGACTGCTCCCACTGCCCGGCTCGCGCCATGGATTGCGCCTGGCTGACGGAGTCGCTCAACGAAAGCGGCTCCATGTGTCCGTGATCGGCGTGTGACTGATCGGCCGCGCGGAGGAATTGCACAGGATCGGGCCTTACTTCCGAACGCTGATTCTCGGGCATAGTCCGCAGTTTCTCAACGTTTTCCAGATTCCCGAGCTATTTCGTTCCGCGGGAAGTCCCACGTGAACGCCCTTGCGAGCGGCCTGCAATCGCCTACAAAGTGCAGGCAACCCCTTCGCAAGAGGCATTCTATTAGCAACCATGGTAGTAATTCGACCCAATCAAAGCTACCTTTGTCGCCCCGCGCGTGTAGAATGGATGCGGCGAATGCCTCGGCGAAGGATTCCCGGCGAAAAATGCTGGTTTTATCGCGAAAAATAAACGAGCAGATCGTCATCGGAGACGACATCATCTTGACGGTGGTGTCGATTCGAGGCGCCGGCGTACGCATTGGGATCGATGCACCGGCCAATGTGTCCGTCCATCGTGGGGAGGTTTCCGCCGCAACCAAGCAAGCTCCCCCGGCGGCGCTACCTTCCGCGGCCAACCCCAATCAGGACGGGACGGCGACCTGACGTAGCCGCTGCGTCAAGCAACCCGGGGTATGACCTTCCCGATTTCCTGCAATCCTTGCACCTTTTGAAGGTTGCCGATTTTCGCCTTGTCTTGGGCCAAGACGACCTTGTCTTGGGGTAAGACGACCCTGTACACTGGCCCTGCATCCGGCATTCCGTTACCCGTAACTGTTCACGGGGACCGTGTTCATGCTTGCGATGAAAGCCGCGACAATGGGGCTGCCGCCTTTGGGAGTGAATGGGCGGATACGTTTTTCGGCTCCCGGCGGCCCAGGGATGGCTACCCGGAATGAAAGGATGGAAACGCAGAGAACGCGGAGAACGGAGAGTTCGGGCTACCAATTCTTCGTTCTCCTTCTTCCTTCTCCGCGTCCTCTGCGTCCTCTGCGTTTCAAAAACGGCCTCTGCGGCTCCGCGTTCCAATGACAGACCGGGCAGGCGCGTGAACGGCTACCGTTACCCTTGGAAACACCGGCTGCGAATCGGCGATTCGCGCATCGTGCCAGAAATGGAAGGCCGGCGGATGACGGGCGCAACCCAGCGAGCAAGCACTTCCCCTCCCAAACCATTAGGAATCCCCTTTTGGCCGGTTGCCGTGTTTGTGGCAATGGGGTCTTGCGCATTCTTCGCCGATCTGCCCGTCGCTCAATGGTTCGAGCATCACGAGCTGCCCCGCCTGCTACGGGATCTGATCCAAATGAGCGAGGCCTTTGCTCATGGGGCTAGCGTGGCGGTGATCTTGGCGGGTTTTTACATCCTCGATCGCTCGAACCGCAAG
>JAAZNR010000889.1 GCA_012798155.1 Thermogutta sp.
GTCGCCGAAGAAATCCACCTGGACCGAGTGGTCGATCACCAGATCCGCCGGAATCAAGGGGTTGATCCGCTTGGGATCGCCGCCCAAACGGGCTACGGCGGACCGCATGGCCGCCAAATCGACGATCGCGGGAACCCCGGTGAAGTCTTGAAGCAGAACTCGGGCCGGCCGGAAGGGAAAATCTTTTCCGTCTCGCCCCCGAGCAGCCGCCCAACCCGCTAGGCCTCGAACGTCATCCTCCGTCACCGCAAAGCCGTCGCAGTGCCGCAACACCGATTCCAATAGCACGCGGATGGAATACGGCAGACGCTCCAACTGGGTAAGCCCTAGCTCTTCCAGTCGCCGTAGACGATAGATGCCCAGTTTTCCTAGACTTGTATCGATTTCCGCGCGGGCGCCGAAGGCACCGAATTGATTTTTGTCAGCCATGTCCTTCAGTCCAAACGAATTTCAGCGTAGAGCGGCCGCCGTGCAATGCCGGGATCAAAAACCGCACCGACCCGCATCGCAATGCCGGAATCAAAAAACCGCACGGACTCGCATCGCAATGCCGGGATGAAAAATCGCGCTAAGCCGCATTCCCGGCCAAATCGCCTTTCAAAACGGTGACGGCCCTAACCTTTTGAACGCAAGGGAGGCAGCCGCGACCTTTCAAGCACAATGGAGGGAGCCGCGACCTAGCGCATCATGTTTCGCCCGAGATTTCCACTATCCTACCCCGTCTAATGGGATAAGGGTAGTTCCGTAGCTGTACGGCAAAGTGGCCTTACGGAAAAATCGTAGCTACGGCCTTGCCGGTATTGCCGAAACGGAAGGCGGCACGCAACCGTTCAGCGGGCTTGGCGATGGAAGAGCTACCCCAACGACGGGCTGCGTGTGCAAATGCGCAAACTGAGAAACATGGGGACACTGGATGCGTGGGTGACTGCCCCCCTTCGCCCCTTTTGGCACCGGACGAAGACCGGTTCATGACGAGTGCGACGCTACCGGTTTGCCTTTTGACGGTGGGGCCAGCCTGATGTATCGTTCGGGCGGCGGCGTCATCTTGATGATACGGAGGCCGAATTTGTCTCCCACTTTAACGGCCTCTCCCACGGCGACGGTCCGGCCGTTGATCTGCAATTCCAAAGGTTCATCACACGACTTATTAAACTGGATAATTACGCCGGGGGCGAATTGGAGGACCTCGCCGAGGGGACGCCGCGTCTCGGCCAAAGTCACTTGCACCGGAACCCGGATCCGTAGCAGGCTTCGCGTAATCAAAGGCAAATCACGGACGGAACGAGGCTCTCGTTTCCCCTGACTAAGTCTATTCTCTTGACTAAGCCTGCTCTCTTGACTGAGTCCACTTTCTTGACCGGGTCCACTCTCTTGTCTAAGTCTACGATCTTGTTGCGACGAGCGATGTTCCTCCCCTGGTTTCGCAAGCGGGACCGGAGTCGGCTCGGGTGCGGGGGCCGGCGTTTCAGCCTGCGGTTTACCGGCGACGGCATCCCGGCCCGCATTCCCCCCGCCCGCAGGCCCCGTGGCCTCTACCGTTACGAGCGCGACCGGCCCGATCAAGTACCAAGACACGGGGATCGTTTTTTCGCCGGCGGTGATTTCGCAAGGAATCTCCAAAACCCGCGTTGTTTCCGCGGTGGACAGCCGGGAAGTCGCCGCCGCGAGATCGGGGTGAAACCGTGTTTCCGCTTTTTCGCCCGCGCAATCCGCGGGCAACAGCAAGACGCTAAGTTCCTGCGCCAAGGTGGCCAAGCGTGCTTCTCCGGTAGCGTCCGGGGCTTCCAGCCAGGCAGATTGCGCCTCCTTTGGAAGCGACGCCCATAAGACCGCCCCCTCCGCCCCGCCGCCGGTGCCGAGGAAGACCTCCACTCCCGCGCCGGAGATGCCGGGCAACTCCGCGCCCTCCAGAGCCTTCAGGTCGGAATCTTTGATCCGCACGGCCACATCGATTCCGCGGAGGAACGCACCGGCTATCTCGGCGGCGCCTTCGCGGACGCTCTGAATGATGCCTGGAAAATCGTCGGGAAGGAGCGACCTCATAACGATCCCGAAGGTCCTTCGTGCGAACGCCGCATAGGGGCATACTGTGACTGCGCTCCCTTGTTATCGTTGATTCCATCCGTAAACTTTACCCAAACCTCGCTCTTGCCTTCTCCGTGCCCGGCCGTTGCAAGGCCGGTTTTCGGCCGGTACCGGCAGTCCGGCTGGCAGGTGAACGGGATGCCTTGAAAACCGCGCGGGTTTCTCGCTTCGGGGTCATGCCCGTGTTAAAATGGGGCACGCACTGCGATCGTGTTCGAAAGGGTTCAGGTCGAGGTCTTCGGTTAGGCCGAACAAATCGGTTGGGCCCAACAAATACGAGGCGGTCGGCGGAGCAGCTTCCCCAGGGCGGGTTATTGACCGGAGGACAGGCACAAGAAAGGAGCACACGAGATGCGACAGTTTGTTTCACGGCGGACGGCGATGGGAGGGATGGCGGCCGGTCTGGCGGCGACGACGGGACTGCGAGGTCTCCGCCGCGCCGCGGCCGAAGATACCAAGCCGGGACTGAAGGGCAACATCCGGCATTCCGTAAGTCGCTGGTGCTACGGCAAGATTCCACTCGACGAACTGTGCCGATTCAGCAAGAAAATCGGCATCGAGTCGATCGAACTGCTCGGTCCGAACGAGTGGGCAAGCGTGCTCGAGCACGGTCTGACCTGTGCCATGTGTTCGTCCGGCACGCGGATCGAGAAGGGTTTCAACAAGATCGAAAACCATGACGAGCTGGTAGCCCAATACGAGAAGATGATCCCCCTGGTCGCGGAGTCCAAGCTGACCAATCTGATTTGCTTCTCCGGGAACCGGGAACCCGGTCTGGATGACGAACAAGGCCTGCAAAACTGCGTCGTGGGGCTGAAACGCGTGCTTCCCTTGGCGGAAAAGCACAAGGTGGTGCTCGTCATGGAGTTGCTCAATAGCAAGGTCAATCACCCCAACTACATGTGCGATCACACGGCCTGGGGCGTCCAGCTCTGCAAGGCCCTCGGTTCCGAGAACTTTAAGCTCCTCTATGACATCTACCACATGCAAATCATGGAGGGCGATCTGATTCGGACGATCCGCGACAACATCCAGTACATCGCCCACTTCCATACGGGCGGAAATCCGGGCCGCAACGAGATCGACGAAACCCAGGAAATCTACTATCCGGCCGTGATGCGGGCCATCGTCGAAACGGGGTACAAGGGCTTCGTCGGGCAAGAGTTCGTCCCGAAGAACCCCAACCCGCTGGAATCCCTCGAAAAGGCGATCCGTATCTGCGACGTGTGATCGTCGCACTGCTGATCGGCGCACTGCCTATCGGCAACTGCTAAACCGCCCTTGTTCGCTCCACCACGCAGAGATTATGCTGGGGATGCGGCGGGCGGATATTGCGCGCCTTCAAACGGATTCGCTTCCAATTCGGAATCACGGAGGTTCTCCCGTGCGCCTCTTGCGGACGGCGTTCGATTATCTCGTGTACCTAATGGTTCGGGCGTTGATCCTCATCGTCCAGGCGATTCCCCTGTCCCTGCTTACGGCGCTCACCGGAGGATTGGCCCGGCTTTTTGCGGATGTCCTGCGCGTCCGCAGGCGGGTTGCGGAGGAAAACCTGGCGCTGGCGTTCCCGGGCACGTCGCCGGAGGTCATCGCCGACACGATTCGCCGCATGTGGGAGCACCTCTTTTTGATGGTGTGCGAGATCGCGCATTCCTCGCGGGTCATCCACGAAACCAACTGGCGACGATTCATCCGCTTGAATGGGGTTCGACCGCTGGTCAAGCTGTTGCTGGAGGATCGGCCGGTGATCCTCGTTACCGGCCATTTCGGCAATTTCGAGATCGGCGGCTATTTGTTAGGGATGCTGGGATTTCCGACCCACACCGTCGCTCGCACCCTCGATAATCGGTTTCTGGATCGCTTCCTCAACCGCTTTCGGGGAGCGACCGGCCAGTTCATCATCCCCAAGAACGGCGGACACCGCCAAATCGAGGAAACGGTGGAACGCGGCGGAACCCTGGCGCTCTTGGCGGACCAGGACGCGGGCCGCAAGGGTTGCTTCGTGCCCTTCTTCGGCCGTCCGGCCTCGACGTTCAAGGCGCTGGCCTTGCTGTCGCTGGAATACGACGCCCCGCTGGCCGTGGTGTACGTCAAAAGACTGGACCGGCCCATGACATTCGAAATGGGCGTGCAAGCCATTCTTGATCCGCGAAATCTCGCCGATCACAGCCCGCGCGCGGCGGTGGAGCACATTACCCGCTGGTACACCTCCGAGTTGGAAGCAATCGTCCGTTCGGCGCCCGAGCAGTATTGGTGGATTCATCGCCGCTGGAAGACGCAACCCAAAGTCGGCCGGGAATCAGCGGGGCGTCCCGCCGCCGATTGTCCGGAACACCGGGCGGCATGAAACGATTCCCGCCCGCGCACGGCCTTTGCCAGCGCTCGGCGCGGCGATCGGCCCCGTCTTGGCCGGCCCCGCCGGGTGCGTCTCTGTTCCGCTCTATTCCCCCTCTTCCGTAACACGGCGAATGCCCGCTTCCACCGCGTCGCAAATGCGATCCAATTCCTCGAGCGAGATCGCCGGCGGCGGAAAGATGACCACGACGTCTCCCAAGGGGCGCAAGAATACGCCGCATTCTCGCGCGATTTGGCAAACCTTCCAGCCGCGGCATTCCGTCCATGGATACGGCTCCTTGGTCCCCCGGTCGCGGACCAATTCCACGCCGGCGATCAGACCCCGTTGTCGTACACTCCCCACGTGAGGCCGCTCCGCGATGCGCTCCAAGCGTTCTCGCAAACGTGTCACTTTCGGGGGCAGGGTTTTCAGCGTCTTCTCCTGCTCGAAGACATCGAGATTCGCCAGCGCCACGGCGCAACCCAGCGGATTGCCCCCGTACGTATGCCCGTGGAAAAATGTGCGAAGCGACGCATAGTCCCCCAGGAAGGCGTCGTAAACGGCGTCGGTGGTAAGCGTCGCGGCCACCGGAAGATATCCGCCCGTGATCCCTTTGCCGAGGCAAAGCAAGTCCGGAGACACGCTCTCTTGCTCGCAGGCGAACATGGTGCCGGTCCGGCCGAAACCCACCGCGACCTCGTCGGCAATCAAGAGAATCTCATATTTTCGGGTCAACTCCCGAATTCCTCGCAGATAGCCCGGCGGATGGGCGATCATGCCGGCCGCGCATTGCATCAAAGGCTCCACGATCATGGCCGCAATGCGGTCCCCTTCGCGACGGAACAGCTCCTCAGCCTGCGACAAATAGAAATCCGTGAGATCGCGCGACGCAGACTCGGGCGGCGTTCGATAGGTGTCCGGACAGGGCAGGCGGCGGACCTCGAAGAGCAAGGGCTGGAAGACTGCATTGAAACGGTCCACGCCCCCCACACTGACCGCACCCAGCGTATCTCCGTGGTAAGCGTCACCCAACGCTGCGTACAACGTCTTGCGCGGTCGAGGATCGGAGCATTGCCGCCAGAACTGGAACGCGATCTTGATCGCCACCTCCACGGCAGCGGCGCCGCTGTCGGAAAAGAAGACGTGGCCCAGCCCGGCCGGCGCCAAGTCGACCAGCCGCTTCGCCAGCCGGATTGCAGCGGGGTTCGAGGCCCCCAAAGAGGTGACATGCGCCACCCTTTGGAGTTGTTCCCGGATCGCCGCGTCCAAGACCGGATGATGATGCCCGTGCACGTTGCACCAGAGGCTCGCCACGCCGTCGATGTACTCGCGCCCGTCGATGTCCCAAAGCCGGCAACCCTCGGCCCGCTCGATAATCAGCGGGTCGTAATCCGCCATCTGGGTAAAGGCGTGCCAATAGATGGTGCGATCCCACGTCCGCAACAAAGATTTTTCCTGCTCGTCCGGCATGGTTTTTTGTCGGTGAAGGGTGAAAGCTGTCCTTGCCTCGGTCAACCGGCTCGATGGCGCCGGGAGCCTTGGCCGGCAACGCTTGCGGTAGGCTCCTCCGGGTGCATCGGTCGCCCCTTGTAGTACCAGCTCCCCTTGTAGTAGCGAGCGTGGATTGATCGCCCTTGTAGTACTTTAAGGTAAACGCGAGGGTCGATCGCCCCTTGTGGTAAACGGGAAAGCCGTCGTATATTTCAAGGTTGACTCAAGTGTCGCCCCAAACCAAGGGGGCCTGAAGAATCGGTGCGATTCCTTGGCCGGGGTTACCCGACAGCGAGCGGACTCGCCGGACATCGAGGGGGGTTACCCGACAGCGAGGCATCACCCTCACCGAGACTGGCAGTCTACCCCCAATCAATACGTAATACCGGTGGTATCATCAGTCCGACAAGCTTGTTCGGAGCCTGCGCATAGCCGCCAGCCAATCGAAAGTTTCCAGCCGCGGCATCTGCGGTTGGCGGAGAATCCTGTAAAGAAGCGGAGAATCCTTTGAATGGGCGTCGAGAGCGTGGTATCCGCCGGTTGAGAGTCTAAGGAGTTTCAGCCCGGCGGATACTAGGAAAAACCGAGAAGGATACCGGGAAAAACCGAGAAGCGAGAGATGGCAACACGCGTGGCAATCATGGGGGCCA
>JAAZNR010000890.1 GCA_012798155.1 Thermogutta sp.
CATCACTTCCCTGAGCCGCCGGCGTGAGCCGGCGGTGGAGGCGGCGCGAAAATGGGCGACTGGGGGCTTCGCTCCGCTCCGACCCCAGCCACCCGGCTGACGCTAGCGGCTCGCGCTTACGCGTTGCGCATCACGTTTGCGTTTTGCATCACTTCCCTGAGCCGCCGGCGTAAGGCGGCGCGAAAATGGGCGTCTGGGGGCTGCGCTCCGCTCCGACCCCAGCCACCCGGCGTCTGTGCAAGCCGGCAGTGGCACCCGTGCGCGACACCAATTCCGTTGGGCGGTCGTCTCAAACCGACTGACACGTTCCGGATCGCTTCTTCACTTATGCCCGTCTTGCGAGGTAAACGTCTTTCCCTCTTGGCAGAGGGCCACGATCGTGTCACCCGGATGGGGGGAAATGCGTTCGTCCGCCGCGAAGACCGTGACTTCCTTGTTTCTGATCAGGAGGACCGGGAGTACGGAATCGCCATGCTGCTTCAGGTAGGCTTGAAAGTCGAACTCCGCGCTTAATCGCGTGACCTTGGCCGTCACGTTTCGCCCGAATTTCTCCGCCAGATAGGTGAAGGAAGTCCGGTCGTCGAAGAGAAACCGGCCGCAGGCTTGGGGTACGCCGCCCTCCTTCGCCTGCCGCAAATCGGTGTACGGCAACTGATAGACTTCTCGGCGTCCCAGGACATGGGAGAACTGGAGGCAAGCCAGGCTGTTCAGTTCGTCGTTGGGCGTGAGGGCCAAGACCCGCCGCATAGCGGAGAAATCCAACTCTTCGATGGTGCGATCGGCGATGGCGCTGCCGTGATAGACGGGCAATCCCTCCATCCGGGCCGCGGCGACCTTGATGCGATCCGTATCTACGATGAGGACGGCGAAGCCTTCGCTCCGGAGGACCTTGGCCAAGGCCCGGGCGAAGGCGTACCCGCCGACGAAAATCGTCCCCTGGGGGTTGGGATCGACGAGTCGCAAGCGACGGGCCAACGGGCCGGCGATGAGGCCGGAGAACGTCACCGTACCCAGGATGGCCGTGAAGGCGGCGGAGGGCAGAATCGCGGCGGCTCGGGAATCAAACCTTTCCAGTTGGAGGGCGAAGACCGAGATCACGGCGGCGGCGACGATCCCGCGCGGTGCCACGGCCCCCAGGAAAACACGCTCGCGCCAGGTGAGGGAACTCCCCAGCGTGGAAATCATCACGGCGGCGGGGCGGATGCACAAGAGAAGGAGCACGAAGAGCAGTTCCGGAAGCCCGAACGACAGCACGGTGTCTCGCGGCAATCTCGCTCCCAGAATGATAAAGAGGCTGGAAACCAAGACGACGGCCAGGTTTTCCTTGAATTCCAGGATGCCCCGCACGGGAACGCCGCTGTTGGCCAATCCGATGCCGGCGGCTGTGACGGCCAACAGGCCCGCCCCTTCCCCGAAACGAGCCGCGATCGCGAATAACAACGCGACCAGCCCCAAAGCGGCGGGACTTTGCAAGAAGTCGGGAATCCAGTGCCGGCGGATGCATTGCGTCCATGCCAAGGTCATGGCGGCGCCCCCGATCAATCCCACGCCCCCTGACACGGCGACTTGACGCAGGGCCTCCTGCCACGGGCCGTGACCTTCCCCGAGCTGGACGAATTGGAAGGCGGCGACGGCCAAGACGGACCCCAACGGATCGACCACGATCCCTTCCCATTTGAGGATCGCTGCGGTCCGTCCCCGCAAACGGAGGGACCGCAAGAGCGGGCCGATGACGGTGGGGCCGGTGACCGTCAAGACCGCGCCGATCAGAATGGCGGCCGGCCAGGACAGGCCGAGCGTCAGCCGGGCGGCCGCCGCGACGCCTGCCCAAGTTACCGCCACCCCCAGCGTCATCAGTCGCAGAAAGACGCCGTGCAACTGCCGCAACTCGCGGAACTTGAGATTCAGCCCGCCTTCGAACAAAATAACGGCAACCGCCAACGAAACCGTGGGCATGAGGAGGTCGCCCAGCAGGAGATCAGGCTCAATCACGCCCGTAAACGGCCCCGCCAGGATGCCTGCCGAGAGCAAGAGGATGATCGCCGGGACGTGCAGCCGCCACGCCGCCCATTGCGCGGCGATGCCCAGGCTCAGCACCATGACCAACTGTGCCAGGTTATCCATGCAACGGGCCGAGGCTCGCTTTCCCGGGCAAAAGGCAAAAGGACGTCTAATTTTACTGGGCAGGACAAGAAGCTGGGCAAACTGAGGTACGCAGCTTGGTGAGTCCGCGTAAGATCGGTAAGCCCGTTTCGGCGATGCAGTGCAGTAAAACTAAACGGCGACCGTGCCGCAAAAGGGCCTTTCCCTGCAAGATCAGGCCCTCGGCGCTTGCCGCAAGCGGAGAACAGCGCTCCGAACGAGGTCGAATTATACGCAATTGAGGGATCGGATCGTAGCCGGCGAAGGATCGAGATTTCACCCAGCCGCGTCTCGCGGCAACCTTAAGGGGTTCCAGGAGGTTCGCGATGCGAAAGGCGATTTTCACCGTGCTTGCGGCCGCCGTCGCCTGGGCGGGCCTTTGGTCCGGGAGCGGGCGGACTCGAGCCGAGGAGGCCGTCCTGCTTTTCGATCCGCCGGTCGGGGCCGGCCCGGCGATCCTGGAGTTGCGATTGGCGGCGGTCGCCGAGAGGTGCGGTTGGGGACCGGGCTGGGCCGGACGCCTTCAGATCACGACGGAAGACGGCCGGTCGATCCCCGCCCAATTCCTGCCCGCTCCTCGAATGGACGACCCCGCAGCCGATCTGACGGCGGCGTGCGAAGACGGCTCGGGCACGCTGTTGCTGGTTTTGCCCGACCCGCCGCCCAACCGCGTCCTCTTGCGGCCCCAATCGGCGGAGATGACGGAGATGACGTCTCGCCCCGCGGGCGATTTCGACGGGCGCGTTGACACGCCGCACTTCACCGTCATCCACCTGCGAGAGCGGGGCGGGTTTTTCTCTTCGCTCTACCTCAAGTCGGGCGGCAAGGAGTTTCCCCTGCGATTCGCCGATCGCGTTCACAGCCGCGACAAGGGAAGCTTCCTTGCGGCGAGCGACGCCGAGGCCGAGGTCGTTCAGCTCGCTAGCGGGCCGATCGCGACCGCGGTCCGCACTCGGGCCGGGTACAAGTCGGGAAGCGGCGAGCCGGAGTCCCATCCCTGGGCAGTCTATGACTGGGTCTATTTCCACGACGCCCCGTGGGTTTGGATCCGCGGCCGGGCCGCGCAGAGCACGCCCTTCCCATGGGACGAGCACCATTTCCTGGAGTTGCAGTTCTCTCAGGAGACGGCGGCGGAATGGCTGGGAGGCGAACCGGTGCAGCGCGGCCGATTCGAACGCGCGACGAAATCGCATCCGCTGGCCGAAGCCGCCGTCATCCTCGACGGCCCGAACGCACTGGGCTTGGCCTCGCCCGGCAACGTGCTCATTTATGATTCCCCCGGCGGCGACGGGCACTACATCCAATCCAACGGCGATGCGGCCTGGCAGCCTTGGGAGACCGGCATCCTGGACAAATCGGCCTGGCTGTTCGGCTTTTCGGCCGACGATCCCGCCGCGCGACTCGCATCGATCCGGGGGGAGCTTCCCAAGGCGGTGAAAGCCGTCGTCACCACGGATGAGATTCACCGCCGCATCGCCTCCGGCGCGGAAAAGGTCTCGCCCGTCGTGGCGGGCTTGGCCCGGCAACTGGAGGCGGCGGGCCGTTGGGACGAGGCCTTGGCGGCCGCCGAGGGCCGCTTGCCCGATCGCTTCACCGTCCTTTCGGCCGGGCGCGCCGCCCTGGTCTGCGAACGCGGCACGGACGGCGTCATCGGACCGACGCTGCACGCCGCCGTGGACGGTCGGGCGATCACCGGCGATCGGTTGCCGCTGTTCACGGTGAATCTCCGCGCGGTCGGCGGCGAAGAAGACGCGACTCTCAGCTCCGAACACGGCTGGCAGGACTTCGCCGTGACGCCGGATCCCGGCGATCGCTCGCTGACGCTAGAGTTCAAGACGCCGGCGGATTCTCGCCTGCATGGCCTGGGCGTCGTCGCCCGAGCCGCGGCCGACGAACCGAACGACGCCGTCCGCTGGACGCTTCAGGTGCAAAATAGCAGCAAAACCTGGAGCATCCGCTCCGTACGATTCCCGCAAACGGTCATACTCGAGCCGGGCGCCGACGGTTGGCTGGTCTATCCCAAGGCGGCGGGCGTGGCCGAGCAAGGCGTTTGGCGGCGTGCCCTGGAGTTCGGCGGGCGATACCCCAGCGGCTGGGTCACCATGCAATTCACGGCGGCCTATCCGCAAGATGGGCGGTCCGGCCTCTATCTCGGCGTCCACGATCCTTTCGGCGGAACCAAGGAGTTGCGACTCCATAGCCTGCCCAAGGATCACCTTGTGGAATATACGGTGGAGCACTGGGCGGAGGGGATGGGAACGGCCGGCAACACCTTCCAAACCTCCGGCGAGGTCGTCTGGCGGCTGTTTGACGGTGACTGGTTCGACGCCGCGCAAATCTATCGCCAATGGGTCCGGCAGGAAGCTCGCTGGTACCCCGAACTGGGACCCGACGGTCGTAGCGATACCCCGTTGTGGATGCGGGAGCTGTCCATTTGGGCCTTGGGGGGCGGTGCGCCGGGCGAGTGCGTCGAGTCGGTCCGCAAATTCGCCGAGTACTTCGGCCTGCCCGCCGGCTTTCATTGGTACAACTGGCACCAAATCCCCTTCGACAACGATTACCCCCACTACTTCCCCACCAAGGCGGGTTTCGCGGAGGGCGTCCGCGAGTTGCAATCGCACGGCGTCCACGTGATGCCGTACATCAACGGTCGGCTGTGGGACACGCGAGACCGCGGCGGCGAAGATTTCGAGTTCACCGCCAGGGCCAAGCCGGCCGTCTCCAAGGACGAAAAGGGCGAGCCGTACATCGAAACGTACAACAGCAAGGAAGAGGACGGCAGCCCGGTCCGGTTGGGTGTGATGTGCCCCTCCACGCCGCTATGGCAGGAGACCGTCCGCGAGACCGTGTTGCGGTTGTTCTCCGAGTGCGGCGTGCACGGCGTGTACATCGATCAAATCGCGGCTGCGGCGCCGACGTTGTGCATGGATCGGTCGCACGGGCATCCTCTCGGCGGCGGGCACTGGTGGACCCAGTCGTATTGGCAACTGCTGGAAGCGATCCGCCGTTCCATGCCCAAGGACCGCATGATTACCACTGAGTGCAACGCGGAACCCTACATCCGCTGGTTCGACGGTTATCTTACCTGGCACTGGCAGTATCCCGATCAGGTTCCGCTGTTTCCGGCCGTGTACGGCGGAAGCGTGCAGATGTTCGGCCGCTCCTACGGCGGGACGGGGAGCGGGCTGCTGCCTTCGGAAGAGGCGGGCAAGAATCGCGATACGGCGCTGCGGATGCGGGCGGCCCAGCAGTTGGTCTTCGGCGAACAGATCGGCTGGATCGATCCCGGCGTCCTGCAAGAGGAAGACAACGCCGCCTTTCTCAAGCGGCTGGTCACCCTCCGCGCTAAGACGGCACGGTATTTCTACGCCGGTGAGATGGCCCGGCCGCCTCGCCTCCTGGGAGAAATCCCCAAACTCCGCGCCGATTGGCAATGGGGCGGCACGATGTGGGTCACCACGGATGCCGTGTTTCGCGGTTGCTGGGCGATCCCCCGAGAAAAGCGATTGCTCGTCTTGGCCGTCAATGCCGCCGAGG
>JAAZNR010000891.1 GCA_012798155.1 Thermogutta sp.
AAACTCATGAAGCCGACAGCGCCGATCAAGAGGGAAAACGCCAAGGCGGCCGAAGGCATGGCCCCGCTAAACCGGGGAATCCACACGCTAGGAGTCTGTCCGAGAATTGCCGATTTTGTCCACATCTTGCGGTTAAATGCGGGTTGATCACAACATCTTGTGGTCCGTTCGAATTCTCGCACAAACTCCCAAAGCTTTGGGACAGCTTGATTTTGCGATCAGCCCACGTGCGACCTTGTGACCACGTCCCGGCGGATTCCGCAAAAACGGCCCTATCGCCAATCCTCATTTATAGCTGCGACAAAGCACCAAGCTTAAAGCTTCATCTTACCTGCCGCCCATCGAGGCTTCAAGAGAGTCCATCGAGGCTTCAAGCGAGGTAGTGCCGACATCCACGAAGCAATCAGGAGCCGTGGGCGTGGTCGCAATCGGCTTGTCATAGTCGGATGGACTCCCAGGGATCCTATGGCCGCGTCGCAACCGGCCTGTCCCATGCTTACTGCCCGTGTAGCCGTTCACGAGGACTGTGTTCATGCTTGCGATGAAGGCGGCGACAATGGGACTGCCGCCTTTGGGAGTGAATGGGCGGATTCGTTTTTCGGCTCCCAGCGGCCCAGGGACGGCTACGCGGAATGAAAAGCTGGAAACGCAGAGAACGCAGGCGGGAATGAAAGGATGGAAACGCAGAGAACGCGGAGAACGCGGAGTTCGGGCTACCAATTCTTCGTTCTCCTTCTGCCTTCTCCTCGCCCTCTGCGTTTCAAAAACAGCCTCTGCGCCTCCACGTTCCGATGAGAGACCGGGCAGGGGCGTGAACGGCTACCTGCCCGTTTACAGACCCGCGAGCGGGCCGTATTCTGAAAGTTCGGCCTGTTTCACCCTTTGGGATCGCCGAGCGTCGATCCGGCACCTGGTGCTACCCCATAGTTATCAGTTCGGAAGTTACCGATTCGGAATCATTTCGGAGAAGGAGTTCGGTGATTTCCTTACCCGATCGCGGCACGTTCGTTCATCGCTATCCGAACGGATTGGTCCTGCTGGGGGAGCCGATGCCTTGGGCGGAGTCGGCGGCGTTTACGATCGCCGTGCCCGCCGGCAGCGGCTGGGATCCCGCCGACCGTTCCGGTCTGGCTTCGGTCACCTGCGAGATGTGCCTGCGGGGAGCCGGGGAGCGGGACAATCGCCGTTTCATCAGCGACCTGGAGTCCTTGGGGGTGGAGTGGAGCGAGTCCGTCAGCGCGTTCCACATCCGTTTCAGCGGTGCTTGCGCGGCCGACGTTCTTCCGCAGGCACTGGAAGTCTTTGCGGACGTTCTTCGCCGCCCGCGACTACCCAAAGACGAATTGGAGAACGCCCGCCAGGGTCTGTTGCAGGACATTCTTTCCGTAGAGGACGACCCGGCGGATTTGGCGCGGCGGGAACTGCGGAGACGGTTTTTCCCCATACCCTTCAACCGCCCGAACGAGGGCGAGGCGGATCATGTTCGCGCCGTTACGTGGGCGGAAGTGCGAGAGCATTACGAGCGGCATTTCCGGCCCAATGGTACGATCCTGGGAGTCGCGGGCAAGTTCGATTGGGAGCGACTTCGCGGTCATGTGGGCGATTTGCTCGCCGATTGGCCGAGCCGCGAGCCGCCTGCCGTGGTCGAGACGCCGCGAAGCGCGGTGGTCGCGCACGTCGATTATCCGTCGCAGCAGACGCACATCGCGGTGGCTTATCCCAGCGTCCCCTACGATCACCCGCAGTATTTCGAGGCCGTCGGCACGGTCGGAGTTCTGAGCGGCGGAATGAGCGCCCGATTGCTCACGGAAATCCGCGACAAGAGGGGGCTTTGCTACAGCGTCCATGCGTCGCACCGCGTTCGCCCCAATATGGGGGCCGTCCTTTGTTACTCCGGAACCACGGCGGAACGCGCTCAGGAAACGCTGAACGTCTTGCTGCGGGAGCTGATGCGGCTCAAGGAAGGCGTCCTCGAGGAGGAGTTGGATCGCCTCAAGTCGCAGTATCGAACCGGCTTGGTGATGCACCAGGAATCCAGCGCGGCGCGGAGCGCGGCGGTGGTGACCGACTGGCACTTGCTGGGGCGAACGCGTCCCCTGGCCGAGATCGATCAACGCGTTCGCGAATTGACGACGACCGCCCTCAATCGGTTCCTGCAAGAGAACCCCCCCCAGTCCTTTACCATCGTAACGGTCGGACCGCAGCCTTTGGAGGTGCCGCGTGACGTGCTTGAAGCACACGCTACCTAACGGTTTGCAACTGATCGCCGAGTGCTATTCCGACGCCTACACCCTGGGAATCGGCTTTTTCGTCCGCGCAGGTTCGCGTGACGAACCCGCCGAGCTTGCGGGCGTGAGCCATTTCCTGGAGCACATGGCGTTCAAGGGCACGCCGACGATGACGGCGGAAGAGGTCAATCTGGCATTCGATCGCATTGGGGCCGCCTACAACGCCTTCACCGGCGAAGACGCAACCGTTTATTTCGCCGCGGTCTTGCCCGAGTTCCAAGAGGCCGCATGCCGCCTGCTGGCGGAGCTGATGCGGCCGGTCTTTCCGCCGGATGAGTTCGACCGCGAAAAGCAGGTGATTTTGGAGGAGATACGCATGTATCTCGACGAGCCGCCTTTCGGCGCCGACGACCTGTGCCGCGCCAAGTTCTTCGCCGGGCATCCCCTGGGACGTAGCGTGCTTGGCTCGACGGCGAGCGTGGAGGCGATCGGCGTAGAGCAAATGCGGGCGTATCATCGGCGGCGATACGCACCGAACAATATGGTGCTGGCCGCGGCGGGTCGTGTCGATTTCGACGCCCTCGTGCGGCAGGCCGAGGCCTTTTGCGGCGGGTGGGAGTCATGGGATGAGGATCGCATGCTGCATCCGCTGGAACCGGCCTACGGTTTTCACCTTTCCCCCAAGCCGTCGGCGTCGCACGAGTATTTGATCCAAATGTCGGAGGGGCCGTCCGGATACAGCAAGGAGCGGTTCGCGGCTCAGCTCTTGGCGGCCGTCGTGGGAGATGACTCCGGGAGCCGGTTGTTCTGGGAGTTCGTGGACTCCGGGCTGGCTGACTCGGCCTCGCTGGCCTTTTCCGAGCACGAGGATGCCGGCGTATTCACGCTAACGCTGAGCTGTGCCGAGGAATTGTTTTCCGACAATCTGGAACGATTGCGGAAACTGATCCGCGGGTTGGAAACCGACGGCATTACCGAAGAGGAATTACAGCGTGCCAAACGCAAGATCTTCACGCGGACCGTGTTGGCCGGTGAGCGCCCGCGGAATCGTTTGTTCAGCCTGGGGTTGGAGTGGCTCCTCTTTCAGTCCTACCAAAGCGTGCAGGAAAAGCTTAGATTAGTGGAGGCGGTGACGCTGGAGGACGTGAATCGTCTGATTCAGCGCTACCCGCTGTCGTGTCATGCGACCGTGGCCGCCGGATCGTGGGAGGCTATCCAGTGAAATGTCCGCGGCCGCCTGCGAAGGAGAACGGATAAGAATCGTCGATGTCTGAGGGGTTCACCTCGCGCGCCGTCGGTTTCCCATCGCGCGGCCGCGTGTTCTTGCATCGTCTTGGAAGGGGTTTTTCATGCCTGCCGATCAATGGATTCCAAAGTCTCGGTTTCGCGGCGGCCTGGCATACGGGATCATGGCCTTGGCCGGGCTTGGAATGATCCTTCTCCCCCGGCTGACGCCCGCCTTCGCCGCTGAAGGCCCCCGTCCGCCCAACGTGGTTGTCATTCTCGCCGATGACATGGGTTACTCGGATTTGGGATGCCACGGCGGGGAAATCCGGACGCCGAACCTGGATCGCTTGGCCGAACGCGGCTTGAGATTCACGCAGTGCTATAACTCGGCGCGGTGCTGGCCGTCCCGAGCGGCGATCATGACGGGATATTATGCCCAGCAGGTCCGTCGGGATACGGTTCCGGGGGTGCCCCGGACAGGCGGCCAAGGCGTCCGCCCGGCGTGGGCCCCGTTGTTGCCGGAGCTGCTGCGAAGCAAGGATTACCGCAACTATCATTCCGGGAAATGGCATATCGACAAGCAGCCTCTGCTTTGCGGCTTCGATCACAGCTACAAATTGGACGATCACGATCGGTTTTTTAGGCCCAAGCGGCACGATCTGGACGGGCGACCGCTGCCGCAGCCGGGTGAGACCGACGGTTTTTACGTGACGGACGCGATCGCCCGGCACGCGGTGGAAATGCTGCAAGAGCACCGTCGGGACCACGGCGACCGACCGTTTTTCCTCTATTTGTGTTTCACCTCGCCCCATTTCCCGCTGCAGGCTCCGGAGGAGGTCATCGCGCGGTACCGTGATGTCTATAAACAGGGTTGGAATCGCATCCAAGAGGCCCGCGGGCGACGGCTGTTGGAATTGGGGTTGGTCTCCAACCCTCCGCCCGCTATGGAATTGCAGGTAGGACCGCCGTACTTCTTCCCCGACGCCTTCGAGAAATTGGGGCCGGCGGAAGTCGCGAAGCCGCTTCCCTGGGATGAGTTGACGCCGGAACAGCAGGCGTTTCAGGCGGCCAAAATGGCCGTTCACGCGGCCATGGTCGACCGCATGGATCAGAATGTCGGCCGGGTCTTTTCGCAGTTGCAGGAAATGGGGGCTTGGGAGGATACGTTGATCCTCTTTGCCTCCGACAACGGGGCCAGCGCGGAGATCATGGTGCGCGGCGACGGGCATGATCCCAATGCGCCCCCGGGCAGCGGCAAGACGTTCCTCTGTTTGGGTCCGGGGTGGTCGAGCGCCGCGAATACGCCGTTTCGGCGGCACAAGACCTGGGTCCACGAGGGCGGTATTTCGACGCCCCTGATCGCGCATTGGCCGCGCGGGATTTCGGCCG
This sequence comes from Thermogutta sp., assembly GCA_012798155.1. Lineage (GTDB taxonomy): Bacteria > Planctomycetota > Planctomycetia > Pirellulales > Thermoguttaceae > Thermogutta. The sequence goes on from JAAZNR010000891.1 coordinate 4,845, forward strand.
GCGGTGAGTTGCGGCACACGCCCGTTCACTTCATCGACGTCGTTCCCACGGTCCTGGAATTGGCCGGCCTCGACCCGCCGAAGGAATGGGGGGGCGTGGCTCGCCCGCCGATGCCCGGCAAGAGCCTCCTGCCCTTGTTCGCGAAAGACGGGACGGTCGATCACGACTATCTCTGGTGGTTGCACGAGGGCAACCGTGCGATCCGCGTGGGAGACTGGAAGCTGGTCGCCGCGCGTGATGAGCCGTGGGAATTGTACAACTTGCGCGAGGACCGAGGCGAGTCGCGTAATCTGATCGAAGAGCATCCCGATCGGGCGGCCCGGCTACAGTCTCTGTGGGAGGAAGCCTGGGATCGGATTCAGGCCGATGCGAAGAGCGACTTGAAGCAGTAACGGTCGTCCCGCGCGTTCGGGCGGAAAGGGCGGCGGAGAGGGACGCTGCCCGTGCGGGGACGAACCGTCGGCCTGGCCTGCGAGCTCGCCGCCGCGCCTCGAGTACATTCGGAGGATCGTACCGTGGAGTGGAGAAGAACCACCGTTCTTACCGTTCGCCTCAACGGCGCGGTAGCGCTGGGCGCCGACGGCCAGGTCACTTTCGGTAACACGATCCTGAAGCCGGATGCCGCGAAGATTCGCCGGTTGGCCGAGGGCAAGGTGCTTGCCGGGTTCGCCGGCGCCACCGCCGACGCCTTTTCGCTTTTGGAACGCTTCGAGGCGAAGCTGAAGGACCATCCCAACAATCTGCCGCGGGCGGCCACGGAATTGGCCAAGGAATGGCGAACCGATCGCGTGCTGCGGCGATTGGAGGCGATGTTGATCGCGGTGGACGCCAAATACACGCTGCTGATTTCGGGGACGGGCGACGTGCTGCAACCCTCGGACGGGGTGCTGGGAATCGGTTCCGGGGGACCGTACGCCCTGGCGGCGGCCAAGGCGCTGCTTCGCAACACGTCCCTGTCCGCCAAGGAGATCGTACGGCAGGCGTTGACGATCGCCGCCGAGATCGACGTTTACACCAACGCACAGATTCAGGTAGAGGAGCTTCCGTGCCTTCCTTGACGCCGCATGAAATCGTCGCGGAGCTGGATAAATACATCATCGGCCAGTCCGCGGCCAAGCGGGCGGTGGCAGTTGCGATCCGCAATCGTTACCGCCGCCAACAACTCCCGCCCGAGATGAGAAGCGAAGTTGCGCCCAAGAATATTTTGATGGTCGGCCCCACCGGCGTGGGCAAGACGGAGATCGCGCGGCGCCTGGCCCGGCTGACGGGCGCTCCCTTCGTCAAGGTCGAGGCGACGAAATTCACGGAGGTCGGCTACGTCGGACGGGACGTGGAATCGATGATTCGCGAACTGGTGGAAAACGCGATCTTCTTGGTCCGCTCTCAGGAACTGGAGAAGGTTCGCGAAGAGGCCGAACGCAAGGCGGAAAAGCGATTGGTGCAGATACTCTTGCAGCAATCGGATGATTCCGACGACTCCGAAGAACAAGCTGCCGTCGCCGCTTCCCCCCGCCAACGCCGTGAAAAGGCCCGCGCCAGAATGGCGAAGCTGCTCCGCGGGGGAGTCCTGGATGACCGCCCCGTCGAGATCGAAGTGGAAAAGAAGCAGGCCCCGTTGTTCTTCGGCGGACCGGGAGGCGAGCAATTCGATCTGGACTTGCAGTCCATGTTCGGAAAACTGCTTTCATCGCGCAACACCCAACGGCGAGAAGTGACCGTGGCGCAGGCCAAGGAGATTCTTGCCGCGCAAGAGGCCGAAGCACTGATCGATGAGGATAAGGTGCACTCCCTGGCCGTGGAGTCGGCCGAGAACGCGGGGATCGTGTTCCTTGACGAGATCGATAAGATCACGGCGGGGGGGCACGGTACGGAAGGTCCGGACGTCTCGCGAGAGGGGGTGCAGCGGGACCTGCTACCCGTCGTGGAAGGGACCACCGTCCAGACCCGCTACGGTCAAGTCCGCACCGATCATATCCTCTTCATCGCGGCGGGCGCGTTTCACCGCTCCAAACCCAGCGACTTGATGCCGGAGTTGCAAGGGAGATTCCCGATTCGCGTGGAATTGGACGAGCTGAGCAAGGAGGACTTCCTGCGGATCTTGACGGAGCCGAAGAATTCGCTCATCAAGCAGTATCAGGCCTTGCTCGCGACCGAGGGCGTCGAGCTGATCTTCGCGGAAGGCGCGGTCGAGGCCGTCGCGGAATCGGCCTTCTACGTCAACCAGACCACGCAAAACATCGGAGCCAGGCGATTATACACGGTCATGGAACGCCTGCTCGAGGAAATCAGTTTCGACGTCCCCGACAAGCTTACGGGAAAGGTGACCATCGACCGACCCTTCGTGCAATCGAGGCTCAGCGAGATCATCAAGGACGAGGACTTGAGTCGCTTCATCTTGTGAGGCGCTCTTAGTTTTACTGCGGAGGATAAGAAGATGGGCAAACTGGGGTACGCAGCTTTGTGAGTTTGCGTAAGATCGGTAAGCCGTTTTCGGCGATCCTGCCCAGTAAAATTAAGATCTCAGGGAACGTTCGGCCCGGCCGGTCGCCCGACCAGGAACATTCGGTTATCCCAACCACGGCGAATCGTAACCGTTTACAGGGACCGTCCCCAACCTTGCGGGGAAGCCTGCAAAGATGGGACTGCCGCCTTGGGGCGGGAATCGACGGGATGGCTTTTTGCACTCCCATCGGCCGGGGACGGCTACGCGTAAAGAAAAGTACGCGTAAAGAAAAGATGGAAACCCAGAGAACTCAGGTGGGAATGAAAAGATGGAAACGCAGAGAACGCAGGCGAGCACGAAAGAATAGAAGCGCCGAGAGCGCAGAGAACGCAGAGTTCGGGCGACCAATTCTTCGTTCTCCTTCTTCCTTCTCCGCGTCCTCTGCGTTTCAAAACCCGTGCCGTTTAGGCCTTTGCGTTTCAAAAACAGATCGGGCAGGGGTGTGAAGGGCTACGGCGACTCAGATGCGACGATTCGAGGCCGTGAATCATGGCCGCGCGGAAAAAATGGTACTCCCAAGGTTTGCGATTCTCGTGCACCGGATGCGGCTACTGCTGCTCGGGGCGACCGGGGTACGTTTATGTGAACGACGAGGAAATCGCTCAAATCTCGCAATACCTTGGCCTGGAGACGGCGGAGTTCCTTTCCCGGTTTACCCGAGAAACGCACCGTGAGAGGAGTCTGAACGAACGCCCCAACGGCGACTGCGTCTTCCTTGATCCAATCTCTCGATCTTGCCGAATCTACCCTCTTCGCCCGCGGCAATGTCGGACTTTTCCTTTTTGGAACTCCAACCTCCGCCGCCCCAGGGATTGGGAAGACGTGTGCCGAACTTGCCCGGGCTGCGGCAAGGGGCCGGTCTTCTCGTACGAGACGATCGAAGAGTTGCGTCGCGTGATCGACCTGTGATCCGCTCTCGAAACGCCGGGTCCGCCTGACGATTCGACGCCCGACCTCGCAACCCGTGGAGCAACCCCCCTGCCCCCGACGCCAGATAACGCGACCACGAACCCTTCACCTGGCGTC